>JAUXBK010000009.1 GCA_030619405.1 Sedimenticola sp.
ATTAACAGGATTTCAGCGCTGGCAGTGCGGGCAGAAATAGCTGGAGCGCTGCCCGATGTGTCGCTGCCGGATCGTTCCGCCGCAACCGGGACAGGGTTCTCCCGCCCGACCGTAGACCGTCAGCCGCCGAGCGAAGTAGCCGGGCCTGCCATCCTCCTGCCGGAAGTCGCGCAGGGTGGTGCCGCCCTGCCGGATGGCTTCTGAGAGTATTCGCCTGATCTGCTCGCTGAGATCCCGGTAGCGGGCGAGGGAGATGCGGTTGCAGGGACGATGGGGGTGGATGCCCGCAGCGAACAGGGCCTCATTGGCGTAGATGTTGCCCACCCCAACCATCACTCTTCCGTCCATGATCAAGTTTTTTACCGGCACCCGGCGGGCACGGGCGAGCTGGTAGATCCCATCGCCGCTGAATTCCGGGGCCAGAGGCTCAGGCCCAAGGTGACGGATCAGCGGGTGTTCCTCCACCGCCTCCCGGGTCCAGAGCACGGCGCCGAAGCGCCGCGGGTCCCGCAGCCGCAGGCAGTGGTCTCCGAACAGCAGATCCACATGGTCATGCCTTCCGGGCGGGGTGCCGGATGGCAGGATGCGCAGGCTGCCGGACATGCCCAGGTGGATGATCAACGTCCCCTGCTGCAGCCGGAGCAGCAGATACTTGGCGCGTCGCTCCACCGCTTCGACCCGTCGCCCCGATACCTGCCGTCCCAGGTCCGGCGGGATCGGCCATCGCAGCCGGGGCTGGCGCACCACCACTCCAGTCACCTCCCGACCGAGGATGTGGGGTTCGATCCCCCGGCGGCTGATCTCCACCTCCGGAAGTTCCGGCATCTTACTGGCTCCTCTGTTCGGGAGTGGCGACGAATTCGTCGCCCCGGGCCAGGAAGTGATGGGGGAAGATATCCTTGATCAGGTGGATGGTGTCACCGACCCGCAGGTAGCGGCGGTCGCTGTAGGGGTGGGTGCCACCGAGCCAGATCCGGGTGTCGTCGAACTGGACCGAGGCCCGCGGCTGCGCCAGCCCGAAGGCCTCCAGCCCCCCGGGGGGCACCGGGAAGCGTTCCAGACTGGGGGTGCCGAGGAGTTTCAGCAGCCTCCGGATCCGCTCCTCGTTCGCCGCCGTCTCCCGGGGCGAGGTCATGCGCCACCGCTCCTCTTTATGCTCCAGGGTGAATGCCGCCCGGTCGTTGCGGATGGTGATCCGCTGCACCCGGGTCGGGTCGAGCCCGGTGAGCGGCTCTCTGCCGGTCGGCCGCGCCTGCTCCAGGGTGAGCCACACCAGGGCGCCCAGCACCAGCACCACGGCGAACAGCAGAAGATTGATCCTGTCCTGCCTGTTTCGTATGCGCATCCCGTTTATATCTCCAGCAATTCATTAAGTGTGTAAAGATATACATTCACAAGCAAAAATAGCCGCGGATTGACGCGGATTACCCATTGATTTTGCTTGGGATTTAATGCGCGAAGCTTAATGCGACAAAGGTCGGGCCGCCAATCAACATCATACTGGCACCTGAAGCGGTAGTTATCAATTCAATCTGCGTTTGATCCGCGTCAATCCGTGGCTAAATTCTCTTTGATCTCATGAATGGCTACAAAACTTGATTCGTTGTCGGTGTTCTATCGCCACCTTGAGAATCGGGGGGGTTTAGAGCCTGTGGCGGCGCCACCAGATCAGCAGGCCGGTCACTGTCAGTAGCAGCGGTAGTACCAGCAACAACCCCAGCCCGATGACGGCCCCCAGGGTGAGGGAGAGGTTCAGGCTCAGGTCGTGGCCGGTCTTGGCGGGGATCTCGAGCAGCCGGTCGTCACCGGTGAGCCAGCGGATCAGCCTCAGCCCCAGTTCCAGGTTGCCGCCGTTGCCGAGGAAGGCATTGGAGAGGAAGTCGCCATCGCCGATGACCAGCAGCCGCTGCTCCCGGCCGCTCTCCCTTCGCGAGAGTGCGAAGCCGATGGTCAGCGGGCCGGCCTTCTCGCCCAGCGCCGCGTCCCGTGTCACTTCGCCCTGGACCGGCCCGGTCTCGTTCCAGGTGCGGGGCAGAGTGGTGAGCAGGGGGATGGCAGCCTGCCACCCCTCCGGTGCGGTGGCCTCCAGCCCCTGGGCGCGGGGGAACAGGGCGATCAGGTTGAAACCCCGCACGGCCGGGTGGTCGGGGTAATGGGTGATCAAGGCGATGGATGGGTCGTCCAGCCCCAGTTGGGCCCCGTTGGCATCCACGATGGTTCCAGGCAGCCGGATCACACCAATGGCCTGCGCCAAGGGCTCGAGCCCTTGGCTTCCCCCCGGGTCCCCCAGCCACAACAGGTTCCCCCCCTGTTTCAGATAGGCCAGGACTAAGGCTACTTCGGCCGGCAGGTAATCGGTCTGGGGGCCGGCGATCAGCAGCAGCCCGGTGTTTTCCGGTAGCTCCGGCGTGCTGGTTAGATTCTGGCTCTGTAATCGGTAGCCCCGGCGCTTCAGCTCCGCCCCGAACCCCCCCAGATCGAAGTTGGCCTGGCCGGTGAGTCGGCGTTCGCCGTGCCCGGTGATGGTGACGATCCAGCGCTCGCCTCGCTGCACCAGCCGCTGGATGGCGTTGCTAATATGCTGTTCATCCAGCTGCTGCAGGTTTTCGCTGCGTCCCCGGTACTCCAGTCTCAGCTCTCCCGCAACCCGGATGCCCAGCTCCCGGGTCAGCGCCGGTTGCCGGGTGGGATTGATGAACTCCAGCCGGATCTCCGGGCGGTAACGCTGGTAGCGCTCCACGATCTCCCGGATCTGCTGCCGCAGGGCCAGGTTTTCGGGGGCGAAGGAGGTGATCTTCAGGGGCGCCTCCAGCAGTTGCAGCAGCTGCTGGCTGGGTTCGCTGAGGCTGTTGCGGGCCCGGTCCGACCAGTCCCAGACCCAGTGGTGGCGGATCCCGAGCCAGCCGGCCATGGCCACGGCAGCGGCCAGCAGCAGGTAGAAGATGAAGTTCCGGCTTCGGCTCAACACGGTCGGAAGAACGCTGCCTTTCATCTTCTCACCCGTCACTGCGCATCCGCTCCAGCCGGTGGATGGTGAGGACCAGAGCGGTGCCGATCAGGAGCACAAAATAGACCAGATCCGCACTGTCCACCAGGCCGCGGAGCAGGCGGTGGAAGTGGCTGGAGATGGCCAGCTGCCGGAACAGCCCCTCCCCCTTGCCGCCGGTCATAGCGATGATCCAGAGCAGCAGCAACAGACCGTAACTGCTCACCGCAGCCACCGCCGGCTGCCGGGTGAGGCTGGAGAGGAACAGGCCCAGGGCCGCATAGGAGGCGACCACCAGGGAGAGGCCGAGCAGGCCTGCCGCCAGGGTACCCAGGTCCAGGCTGCCACCGAGCAGCAGCGACAAGGGCATCATGGCCACCAGCAGCAGCATCAGGCCGACCACCACCAGCAGCGCCAGGTATTTGCCGATCACGATGCGGGTCATGGTGACCGGCGATGAGAGCAGCAGTCCGAAGGTGCCGTTCTGATACTCCCGGCTGAACAGACCCATGCTCAGCAGCGGTACCAGCAGCATCAGGATCACGGCAGCGGAGTCGAGCAGCGGGATCACCACCAGGTCGGTCAGCCCGGGCGGGTTCTCCAGGCTGATCAGGCTGGGCTGCAGCTGCATGAACGCCTCCAGCTGCAGCAGGAACAGCCAGGCCAGCAGCAGCTGCATCACCGCCATCAGGCTCCAGGCCAGTGGCGAGAGGAACAGACCTCTCAGCTCTTTTCCGGCGATGGTAAGGATCATGCGGCCCCTTCCCCGGTGGTGAGGCGGGTGAATATCTGCTCCAGCCCCTGTTGCTCCGGGCAGAGCGCCTGCAGTACCCAGCCGTGGCGGACGATGCGTTCCGCGATGACGCCGTGATCGGCACCGCGCTCCAACTGCAGGCGGTAACGGTTTCCCTCCAGGGGGTCTGCCCGGGTCACTCCGGGCAGCTGGTCCAGTGCTTCTCTGTCCGGTGGATCGTCGAGCTGGATGATCAGGCTCCTGTTCTCCTGCCGGTGCAGCTCCGACAGTTCGCCGGAGAAGACCAGCCGCCCCTGGTTCAGTATCATCACCCGGTCGCACACCGCCTGCACCTCCGGCAGGATGTGGGTGGAGAGGATCACCCCCCGCTCTCTCCCCAACTCCCGGATCAGTTGCCGGATGTCCCGGATCTGGTTGGGGTCCAGGCCGCTGGTTGGCTCGTCCAGGATCACCACCCGGGGTTCGTGGATGACCGCCTGGGCGATCCCGACCCGCTGCTGGTACCCCTTCGACAGATTGGCGATCAGCCGTCGCCCCACTTGATCCAGTCCGCAGCGCCGCTTGCTCCGCGCCAGGGCTGCTTTTCTCTCCCGCCGGGGAACGGCCCTCAACCGGGCGCAGAAACCCAGGTACTCATCCACCGTCAGGTGACGGTAGAGTGGCGGGCTCTCGGGCAGGTAGCCGAGCAGTGCCTTGGCCCCGAGCGGTCGCTCCAGCGGGTCGATACCGTTGATCAGTACCCGCCCGCCGCTGGCTGCCAGGGTGCCGCTGAGCATGCGCATGGTGGTGGACTTGCCGGCCCCGTTTGGGCCCAGGAAGCCGAGCACCTCGCCCTGGCGCAGCCGGAAGCTGACCTCCCGGACCGCCTGGAAGCGGCCGAAGCGGCGCTGCAGTCCCTCTGCCTCGAGCAGCACCTCGGTGGCCGGGGCGTGCGCCTGCTCCGTCACGACGCCTCCCGCAGGACCCGGGAGAGCCGATCCGCACTCTCCGGGGCATCGATGGAAGGCATCAGTTCGCCCACCTGCCGGATCAGACGCGCTGCGTCCAGGTTGCGCAGGGTGCGTTTCGCCACCAGCAGGGCGCCGGGCTGCATGCTCAGTTCGGTCAACCCCATCCCCAGCAGCAGCGGGATATGCCGCGGGTCACCCGCCATTTCACCACACATGCTGACCGGTATCCGCTGGCGCCGCCCCGCATCTATGACCATCTGGATCAGGCGCAGCACCGAGGGGTGCAGGGGGTCGTACAGGTAGTTTACCGCGTCATCGATGCGGTCGATGGCCAGGGTGTACTGGATCAGATCGTTGGTGCCGATCGAGAGGAAGTCGAGCTCCCGGGCGAAGGCGTCCGCCGAGAGGGCGGCGGCCGGGACCTCGATCATGCCGCCGGTCTGGATATCGGGGTCGAACGGCAGGCCGTCCCGGGCCAGAGATCTTTTGGTCTGCTCGATCAACCCTTTCAGCTGGTACACCTCCCGCAGTGTGGAGAGCATGGGGATCATGATACGCACCGGGCCCTGGGCGGCCACCCGCAGGATGGCGCGCAGCTGAGGCAGGAACAACCGGGGCTCTTTCAGGCAGAGCCGGATGGCCCGCAGCCCCAGGGCCGGGTTGCAGACCTGCTCGTCCCGGGCGTAGGCGCCGTCGATCTGTTTGTCCACCCCCAGGTCCAGAGTGCGTATGGTGACGGGGATGCCATCCAGCCCTTGTATTACCTCAAGATAGGCCCGATAGTGCTCCGCTTCGTCCGGGGGGGCGTTCCGGTTCATGTAGAGGTATTCGGTCCGGTAGAGTCCCACCCCTTCCGCACCCAGCGAGCGGGTGCGCTCGATGTCTTCCGGTAGTTCTATGTTAGCCATCAACCGGATCGCCCGGCCATCCCGGGTTACCGCCGGCTGCCCGATCAGCCGGCGCAGTTCTGCCGTCTGCAGCCGTGCCGCCTCGATCCGGGAGCGGTACTGGCTGAGGGTGTCGTCGTCCACTGCCGCCAGCACCACCCCCTGCTCACCGTCGACGATCAGCTGTTCCCCGTGGCGCAGGCAGCGGGTGGCGTGGCGCACCCCCACCACGGCCGGGATTCCCAGGCTGCGGGCGAGGATGGCGGTGTGGGACATGGGGCCACCATACTCGGTGATGAAAGCGGCGATGCCCCAGTGGCGCATCAGGATGGCGTCCGCCGGGGTCAGATCCTGGGCCAGGATGATCTTACCCTTGAGCTCTTCTGGATCCTCCTCCTCCAGCTGCAGCAGGCGTTGCTGGATCCGGTTGACCACGTGATCCACGTCGTCCTTGCGGGTGCGCAGATAGGGGTCTTCCATGGCATCGAATACCTGCGCCAGTTCGTTACGCTGCATCTGCAGCGCCCACTCGGCGCTGCAGTGCTGCTCGCGGATCCGGTTGATGGGCACCTCCACCAGCGCCGCGTCGTTCAGCATCAGCAGATGGGTGTCGATGAAAGCGACGATATCGGACGGGGTGCTCTCCGGTATCTTTTTCTGCACCGCCCGGAGCTGACGCTGGGCCTCGGATACCGCCTGGCGAAAGCGGTCCACCTCGTCCGGTACCTCCTCCCGGCTGATGTATCTGGGCATCAGTTCCAGGCGCCCGCGTTGCAGCAGATGGGCCTGGCCAATCGCGGTCCCACGGCTGGTGCCGATGCCGATACCGGTACAGGAGAGGGTCACTCCTCTTCCCCGAATCGCGCCTGCACCAGTTCACTCAGTGCCTCGACCGCGCTGGCTGCATCTTCGCCATCGGCGATCAGGGTCAGTGTGGTTCCCTGGCTGGCGGCCAGCATCATGACACCCATGATGCTCTTGCCATTGACCCGCTGTCCGTTGAGGGTAAGTTGTATCTCGCTCTGGTAGTGGCTGGCGGTGGTGACGAAACGTGCTGCAGCGCGGGCGTGCAGGCCGAGCTTGTTGATGATCCGGATCTCTCTGCTGATCACGAGAGCTCCCGGTGGCGGGTGAGCACCTGCCGCCCCTGGGCGGCAAACTGGTGCGACAACTGCTCGGCCATGTAGACCGAGCGATGCTGACCCCCGGTACAGCCGACAGCCACTGTCAGGTAACTCCGGCCATCCGCCTCGAAGCGGGGTATCCACTGCTCCAGGAAACGGGTCAGCGCCTGTCTCATCTCCTGCACCTGGCCGTTGCTCTCCAGGAAACGGATCACCTCTTGGTCCCTGCCGGTCAGGGGGCGCAGCAGCGGGTTCCAGTGGGGGTTGGGCAGGCAGCGCAGATCGTAGACGAAGTCTGCATCGTTTGGCACGCCGTGCTTGAACCCGAACGACTGGAACAGGATCGAGATACTGGCGCTCTCGTGTTCGGCGACGCGGGTGCGGATGATGTGGCGCAGCTGATGTACATTGGTGTGGGTGGTGTCGATGCACAGATCCGCCGCATCCAGAAAGGGGCCGAGCACCCGACGTTCCAGTCTGATCGCGTCTGCCAGCGGGTGTTCACCGTCCGACAGCGGGTGGCGACGGCGGGTTTCGCTGTAGCGCTTGATCAGGGTTTCGTCCTGGGCCTCCAGGTAGATCACTTCGTGGTTGATATCCCGCTCCTTCATCGGTTCCAGGAGGGGTGAGAGGGTGCCCAGGCCGGACTGGTTCCGAGCGTCGATACCGACTGCTGTCAGGCGATAGCGCGGGTCATTGCGGGAGACCAGGGCCTCAGCGAACGAAGGCAGCAGAAACAGGGGCAGGTTGTCGATACAGTAGTATCCTGCGTCTTCCAATGTGTTGAGGGCGATGCTCTTGCCCGAGCCTGAGAGCCCGGTGACTATGACCAGCTTCATCTCTGCGCGTGCCTGTTACCTGCCAATAGGAAAAGGGAATCTGGCCTTATGCGCTCCGGGCCAAGGTTTCTCGCTGCTGAAACGTCTTCAGGATGATCTCCGGGTCCGGGGCCTCTCTGAGTCGGGCCGAAAAATCTCTGTCGCTGAACAGGGAGGCGAGTTTCGCCAACAGCTCCAGGTGTTCATTGGTCGCCTTTTCCGGTACCAGAAGCCCGAACACCAGGTCCACGGACCGGTTGTCGATGGCATCGAAATCGATACCAGTGCGCAACTGCACCAGGGCGCCAATGGCCTGGTCGACGCCTTCCATTCGGGCATGGGGCAGGGCGATACCCTGCCCCAGGCCGGTGCTGCCGAGGCGCTCCCGTTCCAGCAGTCTGTCGAACACCCGCTCCCGGCTCAGGCCCTGAACCGGGCCGGCCAATAGGCTGCCGACCTCTTCCAGCAGACGCTTCTTGCTGCCTGCGGAGTTGTGGCAGCTGATGCGCTTCAGGGTGAGGAAATTTTCTGGGAATCTGCTCAAGGCGGGTCTCTCCAATGGTCAGATGCTGGTGGGTTCGGCGCCCTTGAGAGTCACCCCATTACGGTGGTTGGTGTTCTTCTCCTTGTGTTTCTTCAACTGCCGATCCACCTTATCCACCAGGCCGTCGATGGCGGCGTACATATCCTCCTCCACGCAGTCGGCGAAGATGTCAGCCCCGTTTACGTGCAGTGTAGCCTCGGCCTTCTGTCTCAGTTTTTCCACGCTCAGCACGACGTGAGCCTTGGTCACATGGTCAAAGTGGCGTTCCAGGCGTTCGAATTTGGAGTCCACATAGCGGCGCAGGGCTTCGGTGATGTCCACATGATGACCTGTAAGGCTGATCTGCATAGTTTGCTCCTTGGCTTTCAGCGCCGCTAGACGAGGCGCTTTCGTTCGTTGGATGGCGGAATCGCCATCGATTCGCGGTATTTCGCGACTGTCCGTCGCGCCACCTTGATCCCCTGCTCCGAGAGTATCCCGGCTATCTTGTTGTCGCTCAGGGGCTTTTTCGGTTTTTCGGCACCGATCAGTTTTTTAATGAGGGCCCGGATCGCGGTGGCGGAACACTCTCCACCCGTATCCGTGTTGACGTGGCTGGAGAAGAAGTATTTGAACTCCAGGGTACCCCGGGGGGTGTGCATGAACTTCTGGGTAGTGACTCTGGAGATGGTGGACTCATGCATCTCCAGCGCTTCGGCGATATCGCGCAGCACCAGGGGACGCATCGCCTCAGCGCCATGTTCGAAGAAGCCGCGCTGGAACTCGACGATCTTGGTGGCCACCTTGAGCAGGGTCTCGTTGCGGCTGACCAGGCTCTTGATGAACCAGCGGGCCTCCTGCAGATGGTTCTTGAGGTAGGTGTTGTCGTCGCTGCTGTCCGCCCGTCGGATCAACCGGGCATATTCCGGATTCACCCGCAGTTTAGGGGTGGCTTCCGGATTCAGGTCCACGTGCCAGGCGCCGTTACGCCGGTAGACGAACACATCCGGCACCACATACTGCGTCTCGGCTTCGGCTACCAGAGTACCCGGTCTGGGGGCGAGGGAGCGGATCAACCGGATCACTTCCTTCAGCTCGTCATCACCGATCTTCAACTGGCGCTTGATCTGGAGCTGGTTCTGCTGAGCCAGCAGTTCGAAGTGGTTGCGTACCAGTTTAATGGCCAGCGGCAGGTAGCGGCTCTTCTCCGGGTACTGCCCAAGCTGAATCAACAGGCACTCCTGGGGGCCTCGTGCCGCCACGCCGGGTGGATCGAACTGCTGGATCCGATGCAAGACCGCCTCCGCCTCCTCGATACCCAGTTCCTCATCCTCCAGCCCGAAGACGATATCCTCCAGTCCCACAGAGAGATAGCCATCCTCGTTGACCGCTTCTACGATGGTCTCTGCGATGACCCGGTCACTGTCGCTGAATGCGGTCAGGTTGAGTTGCCAGATCAGGTAGTCCTGGAGGGTACGGGAAACGCGGCGCTGGTTGAGGAAGTCGGAATCGCCCCCTTCCCGGTTGGCGCTTCCGGATACCGGTGGCAGGGCGCTGTCATAGACGTCTTCCCAGCCGCTGTCCACCGGCAGCTCTTCCGGCATGGCGCTGGATTCGATATTTATCTCACGCTCGTTGTTGGCGTCGTTCTGGGCCGTATCGGCCTTCCCGGACGTTTTGCTGCTCTCTTCCCCCAGCGTTGGTTTGGGTTCTGCCTGGTTTGTCTGCTCCTGTATTGCCCCCTCTTCCTCCGTTTCCAGCATAAAGTTGGAATCCAGGGCCTCCTGGATCTCCTGCTTGAGGTCGAGCGTGGAGAGCTGCAGCAGGCGGATAGCCTGTTGTAGCTGGGGCGTCATGGTCAGGTGCTGGCCCAGGCGAAGCTGTAGTGTCTGCTTCATACAGGCCAGGCGCTGAAATCTGGTATGTTATTTGTGTGCATTGTCATTGTTTTTATTTTAGCCGAATTCGCCGAATTTGTTGCAAACGCTTCCTGCCACTGTTTTTGCTCTGGATCAATCACTCTGCTGATTGGGAATAACAACAGGATAGGCGTTCCTGACCGCCTTGTGGCAGCGGGTCAACGGCATCAGACCTAGGTCAGAGCTGGAACTCGTCACCCAGGTAAACCGATCGGACGTCCGGATTGGTGAGGATCGCGTCTGGCCCACCCTCGGTCAGAACCTGGCCCTCGCTGATGATGTAGGCGCGCTGACATATTCCAAGGGTCTCCCGCACGTTGTGGTCGGTGATCAGGATGCCGATCTTTCGGTAGGCGAGCTCGTTGATGATCGCCTGTATATCCTTGACCGATATCGGGTCGATACCGGCGAAAGGTTCATCCAGTAGGATGAATCGGGGTTCCATGGCCAGAGACCGGGCGATCTCCAGCCGCCGCCTCTCCCCGCCCGAAAGTCCGATAGCTGGGTTCTTCTCCAGGTGCCGGAGGCTGAAATCCAGCAGCAGCCCGTCACAGGCGGCTGACCGCTGCTGCCGGTTCAGCTCGCTGCGGGTCTCCAGTACCGCCATGATGTTGTCGCGAACGCTCAGTTTCCTGAATACTGATGGCTCCTGCGCCAAGTACCCCAGCCCGAGCCGGGCCCGGGCATACATCGGGAGACGGGTGATCTCCTGGTCGCCCAGGGAGATTCGGCCACTGTCCGGTTTGATCAGCCCGGCGATCATATAGAAGCAGGTGGTCTTGCCGGCCCCGTTGGGGCCGAGCAGTCCGACCACTTCGCCACTGGATACCTCCAGCGTTACCCCCTTGACCACCTGGCGCCGGCGATACTGCTTGACCAGATTCTCGGCCTTCAATGTACTCATTGGGTCTGTTTCTGGGCTTCTTTCCGGGGCGCTTTCACGCCCCGCTGCTTGTTGGAGCGGATGGTGATCCGGACCCGCTGCTTGCCCTGCTGGCTGGTGCCCGCCCGTACCACCTTGGTTGTCCGGTTGTAGGTGATACGGTCGTTCTTGAAGGCGTCTCCGTCCTGGGTTATCTCCGCGTCGTCGATCAGATAGACGAGATCGCTCCTGACCTTATACTCCATGCGCTTGGCGCGACCCTTGGCCAGGCCCTTGTCCGCACCCGTCTGCTGCTGAAACCGCGCTGGATTCCCTTCGGCGATGATCTCGTCGGTCTCACCCCCCTCTTTTATGATGGTCAGTTTATCCGCAGTCAGGTGCATGGTCCCCTGGTCGAAGATCACGTTTCCAGTGTAGACACTTACGCCGGTGCGATCGTCGATCTGAACATCGTCCGCCTCCAGGTAGATCGGCTGATCCTGGTCGGAATCCAGTGCCATTGCCTGCAATGGCAGGGTCAGCCAGAGTAGGGAAATAACCCAGATTAGTTCGCGCCTGAGGGGGGGTATGATCGTCTTCATTTGCCTTCCTGATGGTTCAGATGTATTTGCTCATCGCTTTCTCCAGTTTGCCCTGGGCCTCCATCAACAGTTCACACACCTCCCTGGCCGCGCCGCGTCCGCCCGGCGACGTTGTCGTCCAGTGGGCATACTGGAGCACGAGTTTGTGGGCATCCTGCACCGTGACGGCGAGCCCGACCCGGCGCATGATGGGCATGTCCACCACGTCGTCGCCCACATAGGCGATCTGTTCGTCGCTCAGCTTCAGCCGTTTCTTCAGTTCGTCGTATGCCGGCATCTTCTCCTGCATCCCTTGATATACATGGGGGATACCCAGGCTCTCCATGCGCAGCCGGACCACCTCAGAAGTGCGGGCGGTGATGATACCCACCTCGACCCCGGATGCACGCAGCATCTTCATTCCCAGCCCGTCCTTGGAGTTGAAAGCCTTGTATTCCTGGCCGTCGTCGCCCAGGTAGAGGCTGCCATCGGTCAGTACGCCATCCACGTCAAAGATGACCAGCCGGATTTTTGCTGCTTTTTCGAATAGTTCCTGCATCGAAGCTCCCTCAGGGATTCCATAGTTGTTCGTGCTCAGACGACTCCTGCCCGCAGCAGGACGTGCATGTTGAGTGCCCCCACCACCTGTTGCTGGTCATCGATGATCAGCAGTGAGTTTATTTTGTTCTCCTCCATGATCTGCAGTGCCTCTGCCGCCAGCAGATTGGCTGCCGCGGTCTTGCAGCCCTTGGTCATCACTTCTGACACCCGGCATTGGCGGATGTCCAGTTCGCTGTCCAGGGTGCGGCGCAGGTCGCCATCTGTATATATTCCGGTAAGATTCCCGCTATCATCGACCACAGCGGTCATTCCCAGCCCCTTGTTGGTCATCTCCACCAGGGCATCGCGCAGCTGTGCGGACTCCTGAATCAGCGGTACCTCATCACCGGAGTGCATGATATCGCCGATGTGCAGCAGCAGACGTCGGCCCAGACTGCCGCCCGGGTGGGATAGGGCAAAGTCATTTTCGGTGAACCCTCTCGCCTCCAGCAGGGCGATAGCCAATGCATCTCCCATGGCCAGGGCGGCAGTGGTGCTCGAGGTAGGGGCCAGGTTCAACGGACAGGCCTCCTGTTCCACGCTGACGTCGATATGGGCATCCGCCTCCCTGGCCAGATTGGAGCGCGGGTTTCCGGTCATGGAGATCAGGGGTGCGCCGATCCTTTTGATCAGTGGCAGGATGGTCAGTAGTTCCGACGTCTCTCCCGAGTTGGAGAGGGCCAGCACCACGTCGCCGCGGGTGATCATGCCCAGGTCCCCGTGACTTGCCTCGCCCGGGTGGACGAAAAAAGCGGGGGTGCCGGTGCTGGCCAGGGTGGCGGCGATCTTGCTGCCGATGTGGCCGGATTTACCCATTCCGGTCACTACCACCCGTCCCTTGCAGGCCAACATGAAATGGCAGGCCTGTGCAAACTCACTGCCGATGCGCGCCTCCAGGGCCTTCACGGCAGCTGCCTCGTTGCGAATGACCGCCAGGCCCAGGGCCTGAAGTTTATCTGACTCGTCGGGCGACGGTTGAGACTGTTTATTCATGCCAGGGGCCTCTCTATGATGGTACCAGTGCATTCCGGCTGTCCAGGAACAGCATGGTCTGGTAGCCGGCGAAGGCCGCCACCAGCAGCAGCCCTTCGAAGCGATTGATTCTGCCGCTTCTGCCACGAAATCCATAGCCCATGACGAACAGGGCCAGGGTGAAGCCGATCATGACGGGCATGTCGCGGGTGAGTGCCTCCGGTGCGAACAGGCCGGGGGCCAGCAGGCCCGGCATCGCCAGTACCGCCAGCAGATTGTACATGTTGGAGCCGATGATGTTGCCAATGGCGATGTCGTGCTCGTTTCTCATTGCGGCGATCACGCTTGCGGCGAGTTCCGGCAGGCTGGTGCCGAGGGCGACGATGGTGAGGCCGATCACCAGGTCGCTGATACCGAAGGCGGTGGCCACGTTGACCGCCCCCCAGACCAGCATGCGTGAACTCACCAGCAGCAGAACCAGGCCGGAGACGAGCAGAAACAGGGCGCGAACAGTGGTCATGATCTCAGGGAGCTCCGCCTCCAGCTCTACCTCCAGAGGGTCGCTGCCCCTGCTGCGCCGGCCAAGTTGAACCATGAACCAGAGGACGGCGGCCAGGGCCGAGAGCAGGATGATCCCGTCCAGCGCCGTGAGTCTCCCGTTCAGCATCAGGAGCAGGCTGAGCAGGCTTACCGCCAGCAGTATCGGGTACTCCCGCTGCAGGGTGTTGGAATGGACCTTCAGCGGTGTGATCAGGGCGGTGAAACCAAGGATGAGGCCGATGTTGGTGATGTTGGAACCAAGGGCATTGCCGATTGCCAGGCCGGCATTGCCCTGAATCGAGGCCACGACGGAGACCAGGATCTCCGGGGCTGAAGTGCCGAAGCCAACGATAGTCAGCCCGATCAACATGGGTGAGACCCCCAGATTACGCGCCAGTGCGGCGGCACCCGCCACGAAGCGTTCGGCACCCCATACCAGAATGCTGAAGCCGGCAATGATAGTAATGGAGGAAAGTAGCATAGGCTTCTAGAGAAGATACAGCAGGCTCATCTATTCCACTTTGAGGCAGGACAGGTTTGCGTGAGCTGGTTTTAACCTGCGCTGCGGTGTGCTAAATCAGAGTTTGTACTGAGTGCGAGTCGCATTGTTTCAAACCCCGGCATGATTGTCCAAGTGGAGGCTGTTTTAAAAAACCATGCCCTTCGCTTGCATGGCCTGGTTGCCCGCCTGGCCCGTGCAGTCCGGGGGAGTCAGTCGATAAAGAACTGCTGTTGCAGCCCGGCCTTGATCGTCTTGCTGACGCCCACCGGCTGCACCTCCAATGAGAATCGGAGCCGTTCCCGGTCGATGATGGGGAATTCACCCAGGTAGTAGATGGCGTCCCCGTCCCGGACCTCCCGCATCGGTATGTCAATGACCTGGCTGGTCAGGTTGGTGGCCTGAGCATTGACCCGGGCGGTGACCGCCTGGCCGGTGGTTCCGGGGGCATCCTTGATGACGCTGACATTGAGGAGTCCTCGGTATTTACTCCGTATCAGACCGTATCTGCTGGCGATCTCGGGGGTCAACATGGCGCTGGGGACGGCATTGTGGTGGACGGTGAAGCCTGCTTCACGGGTACTGTTCTCCGCTGCCGCGGTCAGGGGCAGGATGATGCTCAGGCAGGCAATCAGAAACGGGCTGATCCAGGATCTCATCTTTAATGATTCTCCGCAGGACTAGGTTCATGTCAGGGGCCGGTGGGTGAGTGTGGCTTGTGGGCACAGTATAAACCAAGCTGGATCAAGTTGGGGGGTGTTGCTTTTCGGCAGTGAAGGTCGGGGCAGGGTGGCTCAGCTGGATGCAGAACGCCTGGCAGTCAGCCGTGGGTGTTCCCCGGTGGCCGGATCGCACTGCCCGTTCAGCGTGGTGTGCATACTGCGCAGCGTTGACAGCTGCTGTCGGGTCACCCGGTCCTGCCGCTGCAGTTCGGCAATGCGCGCGTCCAGGGTATCCCGGGAGCTGCTGATCTTTTTCAGATCCTGCAGTTTCGACTGCATCTGCGCCCGATGTTCGCGGATCTGAAAGATCAGTGGCTCCAGTGCGGTTTTCATCCAGCTGTCCAGTTCCCTGTAAGCTGTGGTGAAGATCAGCCGGGCCCGACTCACCATGGCCATGAAGAATCGCTGTATGACGAAATGTTTTTCGGTCATGGCCGTGGTCGGGCTGTTGCGGAATATCTCTGCCTCCTGGTAGAGCATTTCCAGTTCCACCCGGAAGCGCATGATAGAAAACATCTTCGGCTGGATGACCGAAAAGCGCTGATCGCTTTGAAAGCGCCGGTAGATGCTGCGGATCAGCGTGCGCACATGCTCGCACTCGTTCGCCACCAGTTGCATGTTGCCGCGCATCTCATCGAACAGGGTGCGCATATTCCTCTTCAGGCCCTTCGTCGTCCAGTTTCCACGCATTCTCTGCTCTGCCAGATCGATACGCTGCTCCAGCCGTTTCAGATCGAGTGTTCGGCGTAGCCTTCCGGTCTCTTTCTGGAGAACCTGACGGCTGGCCTGGAAGTTGCGGATCTCCTGAATATAGGCGGCCTCGTCCTGGCGGGTCTTGCGTATCAGGTGCTCGATTACCTCCACGCTCTTTCCACTCAACCCCTGAAGCCCGGACAGCTGGGCCAGGATCCCCTTGTGTTTGCTTGACACCACCCCGATGGAGCTCTCCAGTATATGGGAGATCTCTGCGCTGATAGTGTCCCGGATGATCTCCTTGCGGGCAGCCAGGACCTCCCGGGAGAGGTGCTCCTCCAGGTTTGGCAGACCACACTTCTGCAGCAGTGTTCGATTCCCCTTTACCTTGGACAGCAGTCCTTTCTGGGCGGAGACCGGGAAGATGTTCCGCCTGGGTACGGAAAGAACCCTGGCGGTATCATTACACTGTTTCTCGATACTGGCAGCGATGGCGATGTCATCCTGCAACTCATCCCACAGTACGTCCACCTTGTTCAGCACCACCATCACCCCTTGGCGGTGACTGCGCTTGAACCCTTTGATCTGACTCTGCCACATCTCCAGGTCGCTTCGGGTGACCCCCGCATCTGCAGCCAGCACGAACAGTACCGCCTGGGCGGATGGGAGCATGTTCAGGGTCAGCTCTGGCTCGTTACCCAAGGCATTGAGGCCAGGGGTATCAAGAATGGTGAGGCCCTGTTCGAGTAATGGGTGAGGGAAGGAGATGAGGGCGTGACGCCATTTGGGGATCTGGATGGTCCCCTGGCGATCCTTTGGAGGCTGCCCCTGCTCCGGGTTGTGGAGGCCGAGGCGTTCCGCTTCCTCCAGCGTGACGCGCCGGGTCTGTGCCACCTGCTGCAGGCACCCGGCCAACTGGTCTGCGGAGGTGAGGTCTAGAGGGTGGGTCACCCACGAGGTCGGATTTTTTTTCAGTTCGGCCAGGGAGTCCCTCTGAAGTCGCGTCTCGATCGGCAGCAGTCTGATATACGCCGGTTGCTCCGCTTCCTGGTCGTAGAACAATTCGGTTGGACACATGGTGGTGCGTCCGGCGGTGGAGGGGAGCAGCCGCCGGCCGTAATCGGCGAAGAACAGGGCGTTTATCAGTTCGGTCTTGCCGCGTGAAAACTCGGCCACGAAGGCGATGGTGAGACGGTCCGAGTCCACCGCGCTACGGCACGTTTCAATCCGCTGCTCGCTCTCCCCGGAGCTGAGCCCATGTTTCCGGGACCAGGCGCGGTAGTCGTCCATGGTCCTGATCAAAGTGCGCTTCCATTCACTGTAGGCGCGGAGTTCCCTGTCCAGCTTCGGACTCTGTGTTATCGATCCTGAATCATCCACCGATTTCACCCTGCAGCCCGCGCTCTAGTGTTTTCTTGTGGTTTCAGTGACGCTCTGCCGGGATTGGCAGTTTGCAGGGGGCATGGATCCGCACCCCCTTGTTCCGGCTGCTCTCTCCGGTCACCAGGGTGACTGCCCCTCTGCTCACACCAAACGCCTTGGCCAGGAAACGGAGCAGGTGGGCATTCGCCTTTCCGTCCACGGGCGGGGCGGTGATTCGAACCTTGTAGCTGTCGCCGTGGGGGGCGATGAATCCATCCCGCCCGGCCCGGGGCTGTATGCGCAACGACAGCAGCAGGTCGTCTCCTTCCCAGCAGTACCAGGAGGCAACGTCCGTCGTCATCGGAAAGGCGTGGCCACCAGCATCTGTAACGGCGGCAGCAGCAGCATCTTTAACAGCACCAGACCGATCATCACCACCATCGGTGACAGGTCCAGCCCGGAGATGGGTGGGATCAGGCGCCGGGCCGGCTGTAGCAGGGGGGCCGTCAGACTCTGCACCAGGCCGATCGCAGGGTTGTAACTGCCAGGGTTGACCCAGCTGAGGATCACTTCGATCAGAATGGCGTAGAGGACTACGTTGATCACCAGCCCGATCAGTTCCGGTATCGACCAGGCCAGTGTTGCCAGCAGGTTTTCAGTGCTTCCCGTGATCAGCAGGATCAGCGCCAGCTCCGCCGACTTGATCAGCCACATCGCGACGATGGAGGCGGTATCCAGTCCGGCAAAACCGGGGATCAGTCGGCGCAGGGGGCGCAGTACCGGGCTGGTTACCCGCACGATGAACTGGGATACCGGGTTGTAGAAGTCGGCATGCACCAACTGCAGCAGAAAGCGCAGCATGAGCACCAGGACGTAGGCGCCGAACAGCACCTCGATCAGGAACACCAGCGGGTTACTGAGATAGGAGCCGGTCATCCTTTCTCTCCCAGCAGGTTGGAGAGCTCGACGGAACGATCCCGGGCACCGGTGAGTGCCTGCCGGAACAGCTCTCGCACCCCGCCCTGTTCCAGGATCTGCAGCGCCTTTTCGGTGGTACCCCCGGGAGAGGTGACCCGCTCCCTGAGAATGGCCGGCCCATCACTGCTCTCGATCGCCATGCGTGCTGCCCCCATGGCGGTCTGCAGGGTCAGCAGGCGGGCGGTCTCCGCCGGGAGCCCCAGCTCTTTTCCCGCTTGCTCCATCGCCTCCATGACCAGGAAGAAGTAGGCCGGGCCACTGCCGGAGAGGGCGGTGGCCGCATCCATCTTCTGCTCCTCGTCCACCCAGCAGGTGATACCGACGGCGCGCAGAATGGATTCGGCCAGGTTCCTCTGCTCTTCGGAAACCCCCTTTCCGGCATGCAGCGCGGTGGCGCCGGTCTGGATCATCGCCGGGGTGTTGGGCATGGTGCGGACCAGTGCCAGGTTACCGCCGAGCCAACTCTGCAGATGGGCCTCCCGGATACCCGCGGCGATGGAGATCACCAGTGGCCGGCGGCGTTTCATCGCTTCTGCCAGCTCTCTGGCTACCTGTTCCAGTACCTGTGGTTTGACCGCCAGTACCACCACGTCAGTCCGCTCCACCGCTTCGTCGTTGTCGCCGCAGGCGTGGATACCGAAGCGGGCCGCCAGCCTGCTGAGCTTCTCCGGGTCCGGTTCGGAAACGAGGATGCGTCGCGGGTCATGACCGTCTGCCACCAGACCGCCGATGAGGGAGGCCGCCATGTTGCCGCCACCGATGAAGGCGATGCTACGGCTGCTCTTGTCGGTGACTCTTTCGGCGCTGTATCTATTCACGGCGTTGGTTCCTTGGCATCTGTTTTCGTTTGAGGGGGCACTATATCGGGTATCCCGGGGGTGTTTTCAAGTACTTTTGGCGGTGGTGGGGTGGCGGGGCCCGAAGATGGCGGTACCCACCCGCACCAGGGTGGCACCTTCGGCGATTGCAGCCTCCAGATCGTCGGACATGCCCATGGAGAGAGTATCCAGCGGCAGCTGAGGCGTACTCATCCTCTGCTGCAGCCGCCGCAGGGCGTGAAACGGGCGGCGCTGGGCCTCCAGCCCCTCGGCCGGGGCTGGCAGGGTCATCAGCCCGCGCAGCTGCAGGCGGGGCATGTGGCGTATTTCCAGCGCCAGTTCCGCCGCCTGATCCGGGGAGAGCCCGCCCTTGCTCTCCTCCCGATCTATCTGTACCTGCAGGCAGACGTTGAGGGGTGGCAGTCCATCCGGGCGCTGCTGGTTCAGGCGTCGAGCCTGCTTGGCCTTGTCGATGCTGTGTACCCAGTCGAAATGTTCTGCGATGGGGCGGGTCTTGTTGCTCTGTATCCGGCCGATGTAGTGCCACTTCAACCCCTCTCCCTGCAGCTGTTGGATCTTCTCCAGCGCCTCCTGCAGGTAGCTCTCCCCGAACTGCCGCTGCCCGGCCGCCATGGCCTCCAGGATATCGGCTGCTGGCCGGGTCTTGCTGACCGCCAGCAGCCCTACCGATCCCGGTTCACGGTCGAAGCACCGTTCCGCCTCCCGGATCCGCTCTCTTACCTGTTCCAACGCTGTTGCGATGATGCTCATGAGCTACTGTCTGTGCTGCTTTTCAGAGGAGATTCAGCCTGGATATTAAAGCAAAAACCACAAGTTGCCGTTAATATTTTCATTGCCATGGTCGCAGCTGGGGACGGGACCATATATTATCGACCCGGCAAGCGAATAGCCTGCAAGCAGTTCCCTCTCCCTCAGGACATCCAGTATAAGGAAAGATCGATAGATGGATATCGCCGAGCTTCTCGCCTTCAGCGTCAAGAACGATGCATCTGATCTGCATCTCTCTTCCGGACTGCCGCCCATGATCCGGGTGGATGGAGACATTCGCCGGATCAACGTGCCGCCGCTGGAACATCAGGTGGTGCACGGGCTGATTTATGACATCATGAACGACAAGCAGCGCAAGGACTTCGAAGAGTTCCTGGAGACTGACTTCTCGTTCGAGATCCCCGGGCTGGCCCGCTTCCGTGTCAACGCCTTCAACCAGGACCGGGGGGCAGCAGCGGTATTCCGGACCATTCCCTCCAAGGTCCTGACACTGGAAGACCTGGGGTGTCCCGACACCTTCAAGAACATCGTCGACGTCCCCCGGGGGCTGGTGCTGGTGACCGGGCCCACCGGTTCTGGCAAGTCCACCACCCTGGCGGCGCTGATGGACTACAAGAACGACAACGAGTATGCCCACATCCTCACCATCGAGGACCCGATTGAATTCCTTCATACCAGCAAGAAGTGCCTGATCAACCAGCGGGAGGTACATCGTGATACCCTGGGTTTTGCCGAGGCGTTGCGCTCTGCACTGCGTGAGGATCCGGACATCATCCTGGTGGGTGAGCTGCGTGACCTGGAGACCATCCGGCTGGCGCTGACGGCGGCGGAGACCGGGCATCTGGTGTTCGGCACGCTGCACACCAGCTCCGCAGCCAAGACCATCGACCGGATCATCGACGTATTTCCGGCGGGCGAGAAAGGCATGGTGCGCTCCATGCTGTCGGAGTCGTTACGGTCGGTGATCGCCCAGACCCTGCTGAAACGGGCCGGTGGCGGCCGGACCGCCGCCTGGGAGATCATGGTGGGGACCCCGGCCATCCGCAACCTGATCCGGGAGGACAAGGTGGCGCAGATGTACTCCGCCATCCAGACCGGCCAGGCGCACGGCATGCAGACCCTGGATCAGCACCTTCAGGAGCTGGTGCAACGGGGCACGATCAGCCGTCTGGATGCCCAGGCCCGGGCCATGAACAAAGAGATATTCACCTGACCCGCGCCGGGTCGTTTGATTATGCGTATGCATTAACCACAAAGAAATGGTCGCGGATTGACGCGGACGTCGTTATGGCTTTGATACACGAAGGCATCACGGACTCTATCATTGGGGCGGTTTTTGAGGTCTATCGGGTTCCTGGCTACTCAACATCGGCGCCCAAAAAGTAGAGTTCTCGTGCGTTATCAAATCAATCTGTGTTTGATCCGCGTTAATCCGCGGCTAAATGTTTTTTTAATCCCGTGAACGGTTACGAATGAGGGAGCAGGAATGGAATTCAATGCACTGCTGAGGCTGGCCACCCTGAAGAAGGCGTCAGATCTCTTCATTACCGCCGGCATGCCCGCCTGCCTCAAGATAAACGGGCAGATCATCCCGGTCAACAAGGAGCGGGTCAGCGAGGAACTGGCCAGGGAGCTGGTAACGGGAATCCTGTCGCCGGCCCAGCGCGAGGAGTTCGCCCAGACCAAGGAGTGTAACTTCGCCATCAGTTCCAGGGAGACGGGGCGGTTCCGGGTCAGTGCCTTCGTTCAGCGTAATGCGGTCGGCATGGTGCTGCGCCGGATCGAAAGCAAGATCCCCGGGATCGACGATCTGCTGCTGCCGCCGATCATCAAAGATCTGGCGATGACCAAGCGCGGGCTGGTGATCTTCGTCGGTGCCACCGGCACCGGCAAGAGCAGTTCCCTGGCCGCGATGGTGGGCTACCGCAACCGCAACAGCACCGGTCATATCGTCACCATCGAGGACCCGATCGAGTTTTCCCATGAACATGCCGGTTGTATCGTCACTCAGCGGGAGGTGGGCATCGACACGGAATCTTACGGTGTAGCATTGAAGAACACCCTGCGGCAGGCGCCGGATGTGATCCTGATTGGCGAGATCCGCTCCCGTGAGACCATGGATTATGCTATTGCCTTTGCCGAGACCGGCCACCTCTGTATCTCAACCCTGCACGCAAACAATGCCAACCAGGCATTGGACCGGATCATCAACTTCTTTCCGGAGGATCGGCGTGACCAGCTGTTCATGGATCTCTCCCTGAACCTGCGCGCTATCGTCGCCCAGCAGCTGGTCACCCGACCGGACGGGAAGAGCCGCCGGCCGGTGGTCGAGGTGCTGATCAACACGCCACTGGCGGCAGACCTGATCCGCAAGGGCGAGGTGCACAAACTGAAGGAACTTATGAAGCGCTCCACGGAACAGGGAATGATCACCTTCGACCAGGCGATCTACACGCTTTACCAGGCGGAAGAGATCAGCTACGAAAACGCCATTCTGCATGCCGATTCAGCTAACGAGGTGCGCCTGATGATCAAGCTGGGCAGTAGTGACGCCAGTCAATACCCGGCACAGATGGGTACGGTGTCACTGCTCGATCAGGACGACTAGTCATGCCGTACCCATAACCATATCGTTACCCATATCCCGGCAAGAAAAAACGTAACCGTTCACGGGATCATAAAGACATTTAGCCGCGGATTAACGCGGATCAATCCGTGTGTAACCGTTCACTCCCCCCTCCTCAAATCCCCTCTCCCTCAGGGAGAGGGTTAGGGTGAGGGGTTCAAAACAGCAGGGGGAGTGAACGGTTACGCTCCAGCTCTTTTGTGCTTAAATGAAAACCCCAATATATAGGGGTCACCGGAGTCAACTGCATACCCCAGTAGCCGAAATAGCACGATTCAAGACCCCCTTGACCTTTTCCTAATCATCATCGTCTGTTACGTCGTCCAACCCTTGCAGTGGACTATCGATATTTTGGAAGCTCTTATCCATGACATGGGTGTAAATTTCGGTGGTGGATACATCCTTGTGCCCCAGCAGTTCCTGCAACACCCGGATATTTACACCATCTTCAAGCAAATGGGTTGCGAAGGAATGACGTAACGTATGGCAGGTTGCCCGCTTCACGATCTCGGCTTCCAGGCTGGCATTCTTTACCGCCTTTTGCAGACCGCTTTCTTGAGAATGGTGGCGGCGGGTTTTATGGCTCCTTGGATCTCGTGACAGACTTTTAGAGGGGAACGCATACTGCCACCCCCAGGATTTAGCGGCATTTGGGTATTTCTTTGCCAAAGCGTTGGGAAGATAGACCTCTCCATAGCCGTTATTCAGGTCCTTCTCATGGAGAGCTTTCACCCTCTCAAGACGGGCTCGCACCTGCTTGTGCAGCAACACCGGAAATAGGGTCGAACGATCCTTGTTTCCCTTTCCGTCCCTGACAATAATCTGCTTGTTGGCAAAATCAAGGTCATGGACCCGCAATCGCAGCACCTCCATTAACCGTAGGCCGCTGCCATACATAAGTTTTGCCATTAGCCGGTGAGTTCCTTTCATGGCAATTAGCAGTCGATTGACCTCATCCCGAGCCAACACCGTCGGCAGCCGTTTTTTCTTCCGGGCCTTGACGGGCGCCAGCTTATCGCTGACGGGCATGTCCAGTACATCCCGGTAGAGAAATACAATAGCGTTAAGGGCCTGGCTCTGGGTAGCCGCGGCCACATTTCGATTCATGGATAAGTGAGATAGAAAACGCTCAATCTCAGGTTTCCCCATCTCCCGGGGATGACGGGTGCCGTTAAAGCGGATGAACTGGAGGATCCAGCTGACGTAAGCCTTTTCCGTTCGAATAGCATAATGGTGGTACCTGAGGACCTCTCGCACCTGGCCGAGCAATTTTCCTGGTTTGGGAGTATATTTGGACCCAGCGCGAGCGCGTTGGTAGGGCATGGAAACCTCCTTGTTTTCTGCCTATTAACGGAAAAGGGCGATCCAATTAACGCATGTCGGTACGACATATTGTGATCATGCGGCTTCTCCACGGGAACTATAATACTAAATGTGGCTGATACTTGCGCGAAGTGGATGCCCCCTTTAACGGAACATTGCGATTATACGGAATTTCTGGAGAAGAGTGCAATCAGCAGATTAGCCGCGTAATTTTTCCGCATAATGCCAATATCTCGTTATTATGCGGAATTTTATGGGCAGATATAGTATTTATTATGCGGAATTTTTCATTATTATGTGGAAAAATAATTCGGGTTAGTAACGATGTTAGGATCAAAACTAAAGATAAACGAAGCATCGTAAATGAAGATAATTATTGTACTTGCTGTAATTCTAATA
>JAUXBK010000129.1 GCA_030619405.1 Sedimenticola sp.
GTACCTCAAACGCTAAATACCTACGACCATACGACGGTCTAAATCACCGATAGCTGCGTTGCAACATCTTGAAAGAGAGCCCGCTATTCCTGCGATGTTGCGCGACGTGCAGGGATGCACAAGTGTCGCTTGAGGCAGGCCGCTCCTGTGCGTCCTGCACTCGCGGCATTGGTACATCCGTGTACGGCAGATGCCGGTTGCGACCCTTGCTCTCGGCGATTTATCCTCGCCGTCTGATCACAGCTATTTAGCGTTTGAGGTACCAGGCATGCCGAAGAGCGGCAAAAGCCCGCCGCACTCCCCCTGAATATGGCGACACTTTTCCGGCACTTTTCCGTCATTTGGTAATTATCAGTTCCTATCCTGTTGAATCATCGGTAAAATTTCATTCTGGCATAGAAATCGCCTTATTTCCTCACAGTAATCGATTGGAAATAAAATGCAAAGAGATATGTAGCGATATGTACAGCCAGAGCCAAAGCATCTCAGGGAGCCTGAAAACAGTGGTCACTCACCCGGCGCATCCAACAATAAATCCAGAATCCAAGCACCGCTTCGCCGCCAAAGTGCTGGCATTGACCGGCATCCTGCAGACCACCCTGGAAACCAACGAACTGATGGCCCTGTTCGCCCAGGAACTCTCCCATTTCATCGACTTCGACGGCCTCAGCTACCACTTCGAGGAGCTGAGCATCGCGATCGACCTGGGAGAGCAGGCAGCTCACTCCTGCCATTATCAGCTGATTGTCTCGGGCGAGCAGCTGGGTGAACTCAGGCTGTACCGGATGCACCGGTTCGATGAGAGTGAGCTGGAGATGGTTGAAAACCTGCTCGCTGCCCTGCTCTACCCACTGCGCAACACCCTTCTGTATCACCGGGCGGTCCAGACCTCCATGCTGGACCCTCTGACCGGTGTCAAGAACCGATCCACCCTGGACAGCTCGCTACGCCGGGAGATGGAGCTCTCCAGGCGACAAGGCACCACCCTGTCGGTGATCCTGATCGATATCGATCACTTCAAGCTGGTCAACGACCGCTGCGGCCATCTTTACGGCGATCAGGCACTACGCGCCGTGGCCCAGTGTATCGAGGGGACCATACGTGAGAGTGATATGCTGTTCCGTTACGGGGGAGAGGAGTTCCTGATCCTGCTGTCGGGAACCGGGACCAACGGTGCCGGCTTGCTGGCAGAGCGCCTCCGAAAGCGCGTGGCAGAGCTCACTCCACACCCAGAAAAAAAGATGCACCTCACCGTCAGCCTGGGTGTGACCAGCCTGCGACCGGAAGAGAGCGGGGAAGCCCTGTTCGAACGGGTCGACGGCGCACTCTACCGCGCCAAACAGGCCGGCCGGAATCAGGTGTCGCTGGAACCCTGAACCCTGCTTTCAGCCTTTTGCGACCGCTGCCAACTTAGGTAGGCGGTGAGGAACCAACCGTTTCGATCGGCAGGCGATAGCGGTTTCAGGTAAAATTCCCGCCCATGACCAGGGCGATAGAAACAGGGTCGGCAGGCAGCGAAGAAAAGATCATCGTCGGCCTCTCCGGTGGCGTCGACTCCTCGGTAGCGGCCCTGCTGTTGAAACAGCAGGGTCACCGGGTGGAAGGCCTGTTCATGAAGAACTGGGAGGAGGATGACCACCCGGACCATTGTTCTGCCGCCGAAGATCTGGCAGACGCCCAGGCGGTGGCCAACCTGCTGCAGATCCCCCTGCACAAGGTCAATTTCTCCGGCGAGTACTGGGATCATGTGTTTCGGCATTTTCTCGATGAGTACCAGGCCGGGCGTACCCCCAATCCGGACGTACTGTGTAATCGGGAAATCAAATTCCGCGCCTTTCTCGACCACGCCCTCTCCCTGGGCGCGCAAGCCATTGCCACCGGCCACTATGCACGTCTGACACAAAATGCGGACGGCGTCCACCTGCGGCGCTGCGCCGACGAAAACAAAGATCAGACCTATTTCCTCTACATGCTGGATCAGCAGCAGCTCAGCCACAGCCGTTTCCCGCTGGGTGGGCTGCTCAAGCAGGAGGTGCGCAGGCTGGCCGAATCCGCCGATTTCCCCAACTATAAAAAAAAGGACAGCACCGGCATCTGCTTCATCGGCGAGCGCCACTTCCGGGAGTTCCTCAGCCGCTACCTGCCCGCCCGGCCGGGCCGGATGGAAACCCCGGACGGGGAATACCTGGGTGACCATCAGGGACTGATGTATTACACCCTGGGCCAGCGCAAGGGACTGGGGATCGGCGGCCGCGCCAATGCGGTTGAGACCCCCTGGTTCGTGGTCGCCAAAGACCTGGACCGGAACCGGCTGATCGTGGCCCAGGATCATGACCACCCCCTGCTGCTGCGGCAGAAACTGGAGGCGAGCCAGCTGCACTGGATCGCCGGCCGCCCCCCCCTCCTGCCGCTGCAGTGTCAGGCGCGGATCCGCCACCGCCAGCCGCTGCAGCCGTGCCAGATTATGTCCCTCGACCAAGGGCGCTGCCAGGTCCGCTTCGAACAGAAACAGCGGGCCATCACACCAGGCCAGTCCGTGGTCTTCTATCTGCAAGATGACTGCCTGGGCGGCGGTGTCATCGATAACTCCTATTGAGCCTTAAACCTAGATCCTGCAAATACTCGCACGCACATAGCACAACCTCTTGTTCCGTATAGCGATATGAAAAATCTCGGCAATCACAATAAGGATTACACTCGATTTTTCATTCGCTCTACGAAACAATAGCTTGCACTCTGCACGCACGACTACTTGTAGGATCTAGGTTAAAGATGAAAAACGAAACAGACCGCTGCATCGCCTTGGCCGGGGCCTTCCAGGCTACCGGACTTGCCGCCCGCATCGCGCACAACGGCGTGGCGGATACCGCCGCCATGGAGACGAGCGTCTACAGCCTGCTGCAGGTGGACGCGGAATCGGTGACCGCCGTATTTGGCGGGATCAGCGGGATCGCCTATGGGCTCAAGACCCTGATTGGGCAGTTGAACGGGAGCGGGTCGAGAGATGTTGAGATCACCCGCTATGTGTTCTCCCTGCACCACCTGGAACGGAAACTGTCGAAAGACCCACGGATGTTGAAACAGCTGAGTGATGGGATCAGCAATACCATCGAGCGGCTGGAACACTATCCCCTGCTCCACCCCAACATCCTGGCCGGGTTGGCGGGACTCTACGCCGAGACCATCAGCACCCTGCGCCCACGGATCATGGTACAGGGAGAGCCCCTGCACCTGCAGAACCCGGAAAACGTCAACCGGATCCGGACCCTGCTGCTGGCCGGGGTCCGCGCTGCCATGCTCTGGCGCCAATGCGGCGGCGGCCGGTTCCAGGTGATCTTTGGCCGCAGGAAACAGCTGCAGCTGGCCCAGGCGCTGTTGCGGAAAGCTTCTGACTCATGAATGCTGAATTCTGACCCTGATTACAAACAACCGACGAAGGAATACCATGGAACTCTCCCCCCTGACCGCCGTCTCCCCCATCGACGGCCGCTACAGCAGCAAAAGCGCAGACCTGCGCCCCATGTTCAGCGAATTGGGACTGATCAGACACCGGATACTGGTGGAGGTGCGCTGGCTGCAGGCGCTGGCCGCACACCCGGCGATCACAGAGGTGCCGGCATTGAGCGAACACGCGGCCAACATCCTCGACAGCCTGTTGGAAAACTTCAGTATCGAGGATGCTCAGCGGATAAAGAACATCGAGCGCACCACCAACCACGATGTCAAGGCGATAGAGTATTTTCTCAAGGAGCGGATCGAAGGCAACCAGGAGTTGGAAGCCATCAGTGAGTTCATCCACTTCGCCTGCACCTCGGAAGACATCAACAACCTCTCTCACGCCCTGATGCTGCGAGAAGGCCGTGGTCAGGTGCTGATCCCCCAGATGGACGAACTGGTCGACCGTATCCGGCACCTGGCCCACGAGCATGCTGACAAGCCCATGCTCTCCCGCACCCATGGGCAGCCGGCCTCCCCCACCTCCCTGGGAAAGGAGATGGCCAATGTAGCCCACCGGCTGCAGCACCAGCGTGATCAGGTGGCCGACGTGGCGCTCCTGGGCAAGATCAACGGCGCCACTGGCAACTACAATGCCCACCTGGTTGCCTACCCGGAAGTGAACTGGCCCGAATTCGCCCGCGACTTCGTGGAGTCCCTGGGACTGGTCTGGACCCCCTATACCACCCAGATCGAGCCCCACGACTACATGGCCGAACTGTTCGATGCCGTGACCCGTTTCAACACCATCACCATCGATTTTTGTCGCGATGTCTGGGGTTACATCTCACTGGGCTATTTCCGCCAGAAGACCGTTGCCGGGGAGGTTGGCTCATCCACCATGCCCCACAAGGTCAACCCGATCGACTTCGAGAACGGCGAGGGGAATCTGGGGCTGGCCAACGCCCTGCTCGGCCACCTGGCCACCAAGCTCCCCATCTCTCGCTGGCAGCGGGACCTGACGGACTCCACGGTGCTGCGCAACATGGGCGTCGGTTTCGCCTATACCAGCATCGCCCTCCAGTCCGTAATGCGCGGCATCGGCAAACTGGAGGCCAACGAGCAGCGCCTGGCCGCTGATCTGGAAGACAACTGGGAAGTGCTGGCGGAGCCAATACAGACGGTGATGCGCCGCTACGGGGTGGAAAAGCCCTATGAAAAGCTGAAGGAGCTGACCCGTGGTCAGCGCCTCACTGCAGAGGAGATGCGCCGTTTCGTGGATGGGCTGGAGATCCCGGACCAGGCAAAGGCCACTTTGAAGGCGCTGAGCCCCGCCAGCTACATCGGCAATGCATCGGAACAGGCGGAAAAGATATAACCTGGGTCCTGCAAGTGCTCACACTCACAGAGACAAGCTCTTGATCCGTATAGCGATATTTGCTCCCTTGGAAATCACAATAAGGATTCCACTCGGTCGCAAATTTGCTCTACGAATCAATATCTTGCACTCTGTAAGCACGATCACTTGCAGGATCTAGGTATAAAGGCGTTGTCGGATTACGATGGTCGGCTCGCAAGCTCACCACATCCTACACACGACCGGATTATTGAGAGTTACTTGCGATGTGCACAACACCTCGTGCCAAATTCAGTTTTTTGTGCAATTGCGCATCTAACCGGAGCTACTCCGGAGTGTGCTGAAAAGTTACCTAAAAAAAGCCGGGGCAGCTCACGCTGCCCCGGCTTTTTTGTGCCTTACCCGCGTTTTAGTGGGTTGTCACTTCGATGCGGCGGTTCATGGCACGGCCATCGCGGGTGGAGTTGTCGGCAACGGGCTCCAACTCACCCTTTCCGATCACCGTGATGCTGTCGATACCCTGAGCCTCCAGGTGATCGGCTGCGGCCTGAGCACGACGCTCGGACAGCTTCAGGTTGTAGCCCTCAGGACCGGTGCTATCGGTGTGGCCGATGATGGTCACCACCTCGTGGCCCTTGCTCTCCTTGATCTGGTTGGCCAGGTCATCCAGGGCAGCCTTCATGGCGGGGGTCAAAACGGCGCTGTCGAACGCAAACTCACCCTCGACCAGATCGATAGTCAGGTTGGCAACGACCTCGCAGCCCCACTGATCGACCGCGGCACCGGCGCGGGTGCCGGGGCACTTGTCAATGTCATCGTTGACGCCGTCGCCATCGGAGTCGAGCACAACAACCACGACCTCTTCCACCACGACCTCTTCCACCGGCATCTCGTCACCGCAGGCCTCCAGCGGGCTGGGCCTACCGCCAGCGGCTCTCCAGCAGTTACCGCCGGTGTTTTTCACAACACCGCCAGAACCGTCGACAGCGTAGTGCCGCTCGCCTTCAGCCATGGCCTGAGTGGCGATCGACATGCCCGCAACCAGACCGAGTGCTGCCATCGCCACTGCGAGATTCTTCCGTTTGCTCTTTCCCATCTCTTCCCCTCTGTCTCTATTGAGACAACCTGTTCAAAAATCAGCAAAGCGATACTATAGACTAAATCAAGCTTAGTCCAAAATACCACAACCAAAAAACTAGTCGAAGAATGTCACATTATTGGTATGAATTCCAGACTTTTTTTCTCGGATAAGCCAACGTGAGGCCCCTGTCAAACTGTAGATCAATTAAGTTATGTGAAGACTGAGTCTAGGAGCCTGTCCGAGAATAGAGAACCTACTGCGGAAAACCCATTTTGGCCAGATTTCCCGATTAAATTTCGTTAAATATGTTCAATATTCGCCTCATTTAATCGAAAAATCTGACTCAAAATGGATTCCCCTCGCTACGGTTCCTATTCTCGGACAGGCTCCTAGTCAGAGTTTTAACGAGCTCAGCCAACCCAATTGCAATTGTTAATCTCTCATTTCCATTTTAAACTATCGCACTACGTTCCCGCACCGCAGAATGGTAGTTTGCCTTGACCAAAGATTTCGAAACACTAACCGCCCCTTCTCTGGAAGAAGATCCCTTTCTATACGATACCGACCAGCTTCACGCCATCGCCGGGGAATCCGTTGTTCGCCAGGGGCTGGCCTATTTCAAGGAAAACCGGGTCATGGACCTGGATCTCGAAGAAAACGGGCTTTTCGCCCGGGTTGAGGGAGGAAGGCCGGATTTCCCCTACACTACTCAGTTGACCTACGAAGACGATGGCAGCCTGTATGTGAACTGCGACTGCGACTTCGCGGAAGAACCCGTGTGCAAACACGCAGTGGCTCTCCTCTATAGCTATGCCGCCGCGCGGGCCGGAGGCGAGGGGTCGTTCGCAAGCGCCAAAGACGGCGCCATCGAGGACCGCACCCGGCGCGGTCGCACCGAGGTGAAGGTAAGGCACTTGAGCGGCGAACCCTGGTTCGGCGCCTGGCGCGCCGCTTCGGTCACCTCCACCACCCGGCGTCCACAGAGCTACCGGGTCCATATCCGCGCGCTGAACAAGCGCTCCAACTACTGCACCTGCCCGGATTTCGCCGTCAATCAGCTCGGCACCTGCAAACACATCGAGGCGGTGCTGCATAAGATCAGCAAACGCCGTGACTATAGGAAGATCAAGGATCAGGCGCCGCCTTATCCATTTATCTACCTGGCCTGGGATCTGGAAAAGCCTCCCCGGATCCGGGTACACCGAACGCCCGGGGTTCAAGCGGATCTGGCGAAGCTCCTGGACGACTGGTTCGATGCGGCCGGGATATTCAAAGGCCACCTCCCGGACGACTTCTTCCGATTTGCCGATGCGGTGGGCGACCGTGCGGACATCGACCTGGGAGAGGACGCCACCGCTTACGCTCAGCGTCTGGCCGTGCTGGCGATGCACCGGGTGAATGCGGGGAAGATCCGGGAAAACATCGTCCGCTTTGGCAGTCGGCTCCCCGGAATCCAGGCGCGGCTCTATCCCTACCAGGTGGACGGAGTGGCCTTCCTGGCCGCCAACGGCCGCGCCCTGCTGGCGGACGATATGGGGTTGGGTAAGACGCTGCAGGCCATCGCCGCCGCGGCCTGGCTACAGCGACACGCGGGGGCGGCGCGCATCCTGATAGTATGCCCCGCCTCCCTGAAACTGCAGTGGGCGCGGGAGATCGAGAAATTCAGCGGACACCAGGCCCAGGTGGTACAAGGTAAACCGGATGCGCGGGCTGTTCAGTACCGGCGCTCCGAGGGATTCACGATCGTCAATTACGAACTGGTCCTGCGCGATCTGTCGGTGATCAACAAGACCTTCAGCCCGGATCTGCTGATCCTGGACGAGGCCCAACGGATCAA
>JAUXBK010000078.1 GCA_030619405.1 Sedimenticola sp.
CAGTTGGCAGTTGGCAGTTGGCAGTTGGCAGTTGGCAGTTGGCAGTTGGCAGTTGGCAGTTGGCAGTTGGCAGTTGGCAGTTGGCAGTTGGCAGTATAGGATCGCAACGGCTCTCAAGAGGTTCCACGATCCGGTTTTTTATTCTGTCTTCTGTCCTCTGTCTTCTGTCCTCTGACCCCCCCTCAGCCCTTCGCTCACCCCCTGGGTCTCCGGCCGCACCCCCCGCCACAGATAGAAGGCTTCCGCTGCCTGCTCCACCAGCATGCCCAGACCGTCCAGTGCCCGGATGGCACCGTGGGACTCGCCCCAACGAACGAAGGCGGTGGGTTCGCTGCCGTACATCATGTCGTAACTCCAGCCACCAGGAGCGAGCAGATCTTGCGGGATACCGGGCACCTCACCCCGCAGGCCGGCTGCCGTGCCATTGATGATCAGGTCGAACTGCCTCCCTGCCAGGTTATCCAGTCCACATCCCGCAACCGGCCCCAGCCCGGAAAGTGCTGCCGCCAGTGCCACCGCCTTTTCAGCGGTGCGGTTGGCGATCAACAGCTGACCCGGACCGGTCTCCAGCAAGGGGCGCACAACCCCACGGGAGGCGCCCCCGGCGCCCAGCAGCAGCACTCGACAACCCTTCAGATCCAGCCTCTGATTGACCATCAGGTCCCGCACCAGCCCGACGCCGTCAGTATTTTCGCCCAGCAACCTGCCATCCTGCAGGAGAATCAGAGTGTTTACCGCCCCCGCGGTTTGCGCCCGTTCGCTACGCTCATCGGCCAGTTGCCAGGCCTCCTCCTTGAACGGTACAGTGACATTAAGCCCCTTGCCACCGGCGCCCAGGAATTCTCTCACCTGCTGTTCGAATCCACCCGGCTCCCCCAGGATTCGGCCATACTCCATCGCCTGGCCGGTCTGCCGGGCAAAGGCGTCATGGATTTGTGGCGACTTGCTGTGCGCGATGGGGTTGCCGATGACGGCGTAGCGGTCTGTCATAGCTTTTGATATCTAATTATAGAGATAAACCAACGGCTCGCTGGTGAGCTTTCAAAAAACGCTGCTGTTCCGGCGTTCAAATGAAAGCGATGTGCACTCTGTGGTAGAGGAACCTTATTTTGCCGCGGATCAACGCGGATTTAACGCAAATTACATACTGAAATAAGTTCAATCCGTGTTTTATCCGCGTTGATCCGCGGCTGAGACTCCTCTTGGTTACGTAGCCTCAATTCATGAGGAAATGATCCGCGTGTAAACCCCGCGGAAGAAACTTACCCGTTCATCCAGCGGGCGGCCCGTTTGGCGAAGTAGGTGAGGATACCGTCCGCGCCGGCGCGTTTGATGCAGAGGAGGGATTCCATTACCACCGCCTCTTCATCCAGCCAACCGTTTTGAGCTGCCGCCATCAGCATGGCGTACTCACCACTCACCTGATAGACGAACGTGGGGGCGGCGAATTCATCCTTCACCCGGCGCACGATATCCAGATAGGGCATACCAGGCTTGACCATCACCATATCCGCCCCCTCATTGAGGTCCAGTTCCACCTCTCGCAATGCCTCGTCGGTGTTGGCCGGGTCCATTTGATAGGTATATTTATTGCCACTACCCAGGCTGGCCGCGGAGCCCACGGCATCACGGAAAGGGCCGTAGAAGCTGGAAGCGTACTTGGCCGAGTAGGCGAGGATGCGGGTGTGGATCTGCCCTGCGTCCTCCAGTGCCTTTCGCACCGCACCGATACGCCCATCCATCATATCGGACGGGGCCACGATATCGGCACCAGCCTCAGCGTGTGAAACGGCCTGTTTCACCAGCACCGCCACCGTTTCGTCGTTCATCACGTAGCCGTTCTCATCGATCAGGCCATCCTGACCGTGGGTGGTAAAGGGGTCCAGGGCAACATCGGTGATCACCCCGAGATCCGGCAGCGCCTGTTTCAGGGCACGAACGGCCCGCTGTGCCAGGCCCTCCGGGTTGTAGGCCTCCCGGGCCTCTTCCGATTTGGCTGACTGGGGGGTAACAGGGAACAGGGCCATCGCCGGTATTCCCAGGTCGTGGATCTCCCGGGCCTCTTCCAGCAGCAGGTCTATGCTGAGGCGCTCGACCCCCGGCATGGAAGTTACCGCCTCCCGCTGACCCCTGCCTTCCAGGACAAATACCGGGTAGATCAAATCTGACCGCGTCAGGCTGGTTTCACGCATCAGGCGGCGGGAAAATTCGTCCCGGCGCATGCGCCGCATACGGGTGGCAGAATAGCGAGAGGAGAGGGCACTCTTAGTCGACATCGGAGGACTCCTGACCCGTAAAATGCCACGGGTCACTTGATTATTGGTATAGTAATATATTCTAATTAAGGGCTTTGCGCATATCAGACGGCATCAAAGTGTAGCCTGGGCCAGACCCCGGTTCCAGGCAGATTGTGCTATCTTGCCGCCCCTGAATCGGTTTTAACAGGGCCGGCTCCCGCTAATATGACCTGGATCCTGCAAGTGATCGTGCTTACAGAGTGCAAGATATTGATTCGTAGAGCGAATTTGCGACCGAGTGGAATCCTTATTGTGATTTCCGAGGAAGCAAATATCGCTATACGGATCAAGAGCTTGTGCTATGTGTGTGTGAGCACTTGCAGGATCTAGGTATGACATTAAGCAGAGGCAGACAAACCCCGTTTGTGGGAAGAACACCTGCTGGAAATAAACGAGGTTTCGTTGAAACATGAGAAGTTCCACTAAGTTTGCCCGCAGCTATCTAAGTATATTTGAGTATGTTTCCGGCTTAAAAAACTTTGAATGGCGGTGAAGCTCCAGCGTTCAGTCCTGGTCGGGAAGGCAATATGAAAAAAAGATCACCTTACATCTTCGATGTGGACGAATCGGGTTTCCAGGCACAGGTCATCGACGCCTCGAACCAGGGGCTGATGCTGGTGGATTTCTGGGCCGACTGGTGCTCCCCCTGCATCTCACTGGCCCCCGCCCTGGAGCGGGTGATCGAGGAGTATGACGGGGCCATCAGACTGGCCAAGGTGGAGGTGGACGACAATATGCGCTTGGCCGGCCATTATCGACTGCGGGGTTTCCCCACCGTTATTTTGTTCCACGACGGTAAGGAACTGGGCCGTTTCAGCGGAGCCCGGCCCGGTCACTGGATCCATGACTGGATTATCGAACACACGGGCTCGCCCAGGCATTAACGGGGAATTACCTTCTTTATTTTGCCTGATAGCGACATGATCGCGTTATTTATATTCAGATACTCAGCCCTTTGCCGTTACTGAAATTACGTTCTTGAAACCGAAGGTAGTCACATCGGGTCTTTATGAACAGGGAGACAAACCAGATGCAAGCTCGACGACGAAAAATCAGCCCCGCGCTGTTCAGTGGTTTTCTGCTGATGCTGCTACTGGGCAGCATCCCGGTAGCCGCCGAAAAGCAGGCGCTGGCAAAACCACAGAAAGTGATCGAGGGGATTTCGACACGGATGGCGGATATCCTCAACCACGAACGGGAGCGCCTGAAGAGTGATCCCGGCTACGTCTACAGGCTGGCCGATGAGGTGCTGGTGCCCCACGTGGATTTCGACCGGGTCGCCAGGCTGGTGCTGGGCAAACACTGGCGACGAGCCAACAGCGAGCAGCAACGGGCCTTCGAGCGGCAGTTTCAACGACTGTTGGTGCGAACCTATTCCACCGCTTTCATCGAACTCGACAGTAACTGGGAGATTCGCTACCTGCCGCTGCGCGTGAACAAGAAGGGCGATGAAGTGATGGTGCGCACCAAGGTGCTCCATGCCGCGGGGGATCCCCTGGACGTCCTCTATCGCATGCATCTCAAAGGCGGCAGCTGGAAGGCCTATGACGTCAAGATAGAGGGTGTCAGCCTGGTGACCAATTATCGCAGCAACTTTACCAAGGAGGTGCGGCGGAGCGGCCTCGACGGCCTGATCAAAAAGATGACCGAACTCAACGACCGGCGGGAGAAAAAAAAAGTGACTAGCTGATTGATCCGGGTCGGACGATTTATTTTGACGCAGGCCCTAAAGTTCTCCCGGTGAGGGCCGATATGGTAAATGATAACTGAATTCATGTGTGGTTATCATGTTATCCTCCTTCGGCGCTCGAGAGAGCGCCGTTAAGGCCCGTCTCTTTCCCCAGATGGGCCTTTTTTTATGCCCGGATCAGATCACCGGTACGGATATCCCGGATCGGTGTGGGTCGATTCAGGCCACTGCAGGGACCATGCAGGATGCAGTCAGGCCCGGCTGGGGAAAAGGCGCGTCGGAGCGCCAGCGCACTCCGGGGCGGGCGCCGCCCGCTGAGGTTGGCGCTGCTGGAGACCAGTGCAGAACGGCAGCCGCGGCACAGCGCAGCGGCAATCGGGTGGGCAGTCACTCTTACCGCCAGGGTGTCGTAGCGACCGGTCAGCCACCAAGGCGCGTCCGGGGCCGCCGGCAGCAGCCAGGTGTGGGGACCCGGCCAGCTCTCCAGCAGCTGTTTCATCCTGCCTTTGGACGGCTGGCGCACGAAAGGTTGCAACTGATGGAAATCGGCAGCGATCAGTATCACTCCCTTCTCCACCGATCGCCGTTTCAGCTGCAACAGCCGCATTACGGCCTTCGGATTCAGCGGATCACAGCCCAGGCCGTAGACGGCCTCGGTGGGGTAGGCGATCACCCCTCCACGGCGAAAACAGCGTGCCGCCTCTCTCAGCTTCCAGGGTGACACCTAGTGCTCTATCCATGTGATAATTGCGGGTTCAGTTAGCTTGTCAACGTTCACGGCAAGGCGAGCCGTACCTGCAATTCCGCATCTTTTGCCTGCACCTGTGCTGCATTGGCTTCCCGCTCCGCCCGGATACGCGCTGCCAGTTCCGGGTCGGAGAGCGCCAGGATCTGGGCCGCCAGGTAGGCCGCATTCTTGGCGCCCGGCTTGCCTACCGCCACCGTGGCGACCGGGATGCCACCGGGCATCTGCACTGTGGAAAGCAGGGAATCCATACCCTGCAGCGGCCCCGCATCCAGCGGAACACCGATGACCGGCTTCAGGGTGAGGCCGGCGACAGCCCCTGCCAGGTGTGCTGCCAAACCGGCCGCACAGATGAATACCAGACAGCCGCGACTGTCCGCATCCTTCACGTAGGCATGGGTTACAGCAGGGGTACGATGGGCCGAAGTGATCTTGACCTCGAACGGAATCCCCAGGCTCTTGAGTACATCCATGGTGGACTGCAGTACCGGCAGATCCGAATCCGAACCCATTAGTACGGCGACAAAAGGTTTACTCATGAAAGGTCACTCTCTTAAAAGCAGGACCTAGGACCGAGGTACTAGGTCCTAGGAAAAGAATCAAAACAAAAACAAATGACAGAATTATTCTACACATGGGTCCTTGGTCCTGTCTTTCCTGGCACTCCGCTGCCATGATGCATCTGAGCAGCCCATAATGATACACATCGCCCAAGGCGTCGAACAAGGGTTTGAGCCGTCCTTCGCTGCAGCTTTCCAGCAGCTCTATGTAGCGAACGATCTTCTGGTATGCCGGCTGACCCAGAGGCAGTACCTCCCGGGCATCCAGCGGACCCGCCCCGATCGCCTCAGCCAGGTGGGCATAGACGGTGGAGAGCTTCAGCTCCCGCTGACGGGCGGTTATCTGGCTCCCACGCTCTGCTTCGCCATCAGAAAGTCGATTCCCCGATACGGGGCACAGAGCGCCCGGGTAGAGGTTCCCACGCGGCGCGTGGGAACCAGGAAAACAGGACCAGGGGGCTGGGTCCAGGGAAAGCCCGCTCGATTGCCCTCACCCTGTTTCTCTCCCGGAGAGAGAGGGGACCCTTCATTGAGGTTGTGGTGAGGGGGAATGCGACAAAGAACCAAGGAACAATGTTTTGATTCCATCTTTGTTTTTCTTTTCCTAGGACCTAGTACCTCGGTCCTAGGTCCTGCTTTGCTGGCACTCCCCTGCCATGATGCATCTGAGCAGCCCGTAATCATACACCTCGCCCAGGGCGTCGAACAGGGGCTTGAGCCGGCCTTCGCTGCAGCTTTCCAGCAACTCCATGTGGTGGACGATCTCCTGGTATGCCGGCTGGTCCAGAGGCAGCACCTCCCGAGCATCCAGCAGACCGGCCCCGATCGCCTCCGCCAGGTGGGTATAGATGGTGGAGAGCTTCAGCTCCCGCTGGCGGGCGATCTGCTCTACCTCTACCCCCTGCAACAACAGGAACAGGCTCTCATTGACGGTGTCGCTGAAGCGGTTGTCCAGCAGTCTGGGCCGGGGGTTTTCCCGGATCAGGGTCAGAAAACGCTTACCATAGCGGCTTAGCTTCTGTTGGCCCACCCCGTTGAGGAGGCGCAACTGCTCCGGCGAGTCAGGATGAGCTCTGGCCATCTCCTGCAGGGTGGCATCGTGGAAGATGACGTACGGGGGGACCCCCTGTTCACTGGCAATCTCCCGTCGCAGGTTGCGCAGCGCCTCGAACAGGGGCTGGCACCAGCCGGGGAGTGGCTCTCCCTGGCGGGGGGTTCGCGACTGTCGTTTGTTGTCGACCTTGGGCTGAAGCCGCAACTCCAGTTTCTCCTCACCCCGCAGCAGGGGTCGGCTCTTCTCGGTCAAATGCAGGGCGCCATGACCTGCAGCATCGATATCCAGATAACCCCGGGTGATCAGCTGACGGAACAGCCCCCGCCATTCGGTGCTGGAGTGCTCTTTACCGATGCCGAAGGTGCTCAACTGCTGATGGCCGTTGCGCTGTATACGCTCATCCACTTTCCCCTTCAACACCTCGATCAGGTAGTTCACCCCGAACCGCTGACCGGTGCGGTAAACACAGGAGAGTGCCTTACGGGCGGATTCGGTGGCATCCTGGGTCTGTGGGGGATGGAGACAGTTGTCACAGTTACCGCAGGGCCGCTCCAGGGTCTCCCCGAAATAGGTCAGCAGGGTCTGACGACGGCAACCGGTCAGATCACACAGACCCAGCATCGCCTCCAGTTTGTGGTGGGCGATAAGCTTGAACTGCTCCTCCGCATCGCTCCCCTGGACGAATTGACGCAGTGTGATCACATCCTGCAGCCCGAATGCCATCCAGGCGTCTGCCGGCGCGCCATCCCGTCCGGCGCGGCCCGTCTCCTGGTAGTAGGCCTCGATGCTCTTGGGCAGGTTGAGGTGGGCAACGAAACGCACGTCGGGCTTGTCGATTCCCATGCCGAAGGCGATGGTGGCGACGATGATCAGCTTCTCTTCCCGCAGAAAGCGCTCCTGGTGCAGGCGGCGGGTCTCGGCGGGCAGCCCGGCATGATAGGGGAGGGCTTCACGACCGTTCAAGGTGAGCCAGCGGGCCACCTCCTCCACGCGTTTGCGAGAGAGGCAATAGACAATGCCGGAGTCGACCGGATGATCCCGCTCCAGAAAGCGCCACAGCTGGTTGCGTGCGTTCTGGCCCTCGGTGATGGTGTAGCGGATATTCGGACGATCGAAACTGTTGATGAAGACTGCCGCGTCCCGCAGATTGAGTTGATCGATGATCTCCTGGCGGGTGCGCCGGTCGGCGGTGGCCGTGAGGGCGATGCGGGGGATACCGGGATAGCGCTCATGGAGAATCGAGAGGCGCTGGTATTCGCGCCGGAAGTCGTGCCCCCACTGGGAGACACAATGGGCCTCGTCGATGGCGAACAGCGCGACAGCCGAGCGGTCAAGGAGCTCCAGCATCTGCCCGGTCAGCAGTCGTTCCGGAGCGATATAGAGCAGATCGAGCCGCCCGTCGAGCAGCGCCTGTTCGGTCTCCCGGGTGGCCTGGGTGGAGAGAGTGGAATTGAGGAAGGCGGCGCGTATACCCAGCTGCCGCAGGGCATCCACCTGATCCTGCATCAGGGCGATCAGCGGAGAGACCACGATGCCGGCTCCCTCCCGCAGCAGCGCCGGTATCTGGAAGCAAAGAGACTTACCGCCACCGGTGGGCATCAGGGTCATCACGTCCCGCCCCTGCAGCAGCGCCTCGATCACCGGGGCCTGATTTGGGCGGAACTCATCGTAGCCGAAGGTGGAGCTCAGCACCTGTCGCGCCGCTGACATCGGGTCGTTCAAAATGGTCATCGTTTCTGGCATGGCAACGTCCTTGTCGATTTCAGAGGACAGAGGACGGAAGACAGAAGACAGTAAGAAAGAGCAGGCAGATCATTCCGGTTCCTGCACTCCGCTCCCGCCAAGCCATAGCGCAGAGCGTCAGAGGGTCGGGCTCCCACGCAGAGCGTGGGAGCCAGTTTAAAGATGGAAGATAAAAGGCGGAATTCAGAAAGGAGAATGTGACACCCTTTAGATTTCTCCCCTCCATGCTGACTTCTCTCCCCTGTCCGCTGTTCGTTTCACCCACTGTGTCTTACATGCTGTCTTCTATCTTCTGACTTCTGTCCTCTGTTCGTTTCACTCTCCGTATCTTACATGCTGTCTTCTATCTTCTATCTTCTGTCCTCTGTCCTCTGTCTTCTGTCCTCTGTCCTCTGTCTTCTGTCCTCTGTCCTCAGACTAGTGACCCCCAGGTCGTGCAGGATACTGTAACTCGCGGGAACCAGCAGCAGCACCAGCACCGTGGTGGCCAGCAGCCCGAAGATGATACTGGTCGCCAGGGGGATCAGGATCTGGGCCTGCATGCTCTTCTCCAGGAGCAGGGGGGTGAGACCGGCGATGGTGGTGATGGAGGTGAGCAGCACCGCCCGGAAACGCTCCCGACTGGCCATCCTGGCTGCCTCCACCACCGGATGCCCCTCCCGCACCCGCAGCTTCAGAAACTCCACCAGCAGGATCGAGTCGTTGACCACCACCCCGGCCAGGGAGGTGAAACCGATGATGCCAGGCATGGTCAGATCGAGCCCCATCAGCAGATGCCCCCAGATCACCCCGATCAGGGCCAGCGGGATGACGGCCATCACCACTATGGGCTCCATGTAGCTGCGAAACTGGAAGCTGAGCAGGATGAAGATACCGATCAGCCCGATGCCGAAACTGCGCAGCATGGAGGCCCCAGTCTTGGCGGACTGCTTCGATTCTCCCTCGATGCTGGTCTCTACGCCCGGGTAGCGCTGCAGCAGCTCCGGGAGGAAGTTGGCCCGGGTATGGTTGATGACCTCCCGGACATTGGCGACACGGCTGTCCAGATCACCGCTGATGGTGATGGTGCGCCGGCCATCGATCCGCTGGATACGGGCAAAGCCTCGCCCCCGATCGATGTTCACCACCGAACTCAAAGGTACCTGCTGCCCCTCGGCGGTGGTGATGCGGAAAGAGCTCAGGTCACTCAGGCTGTCCCGGTCCCGGTCGATCAGGCGCACGTCGATCTCGTAGGATTCCGACCCCACCTGGATCTCCTGTGCGGTGCTGCCGTAGAAGGCGGCGCGCAGCTGGCTGGCAATGGTAGAGGCGTCCAGCCCCAGGGTCAGTGCACCGTCCCGCAGCCGCAGCCGCAGTTCCGGCTTTCCGGGCCGCAGATCATCGGAGAGGTCGAACACACCCTGGTAGCGGGAAAACCACTGCTGGAGCTCCAGAGAGGCCTGTTTCAGCTGCTTCAGGTCGGGGCCCGTGAGGCGGATCTCGATCGGTTTCCCGCCGGGGCCGATCACCGGCTCCTTGAAGTTGAGGGCCAGCAGATCCGGTATCGCCCCCACCTCTTTGCGCCAGCGGTTGATGATGTCATCCAGGGTGGGGCCGACCCGCTTCCCGGCCGTGAGCAGGTCTGCGGTGATTGTCGCCACATGGGGGCCCTGCTCGTTGGCATCCGCATTGTCGTTGTAGCGGATCTGGATGTTGCGCACCAGCTGCTGCTGTTCCGGCTGTAGCGGGCTGAAGGCGGCGTCCACCCGTTTCAACCCGCCGGTGATCCGTTCCACCACCCGTTCCGTCCGCCACAGGGGGGTACCCTGAGGCAGCAGCACCCGGGCCTCGATGATGTCACCCTCGATGTCCGGGAACGACTGGAATTTCAGTTTGCCCCCGATCAGCATCCCGAGGCTGACCAGAAACAGGGCCAGGATACCGCCGACGAACCAGTAACGGTAATGGATGGCCCAGTCCACCAGATGCCCCACGGAGTGGTCCCGGAAGTGGATCAGCCGCTGATCGAAGGCGCGGCGGAAACGACTGCTGTCCCGCTCATGGTGTTTCAGAGAGTGGGCCAGGTGGTGAGGCAGGATCAGGAACGCCTCCAGCAGACTCACTGCCAGCACCAGGATCAGCACCATGGGAATGAACTGGAGTACCTTGCCCATGTGCCCGGAGAGGAAGGCGAGGGGGGCGAACACCGAGACTGTGGTGAGAAACGAAGAGAGTACGCCCGGCGCCACCTGCCGGGTACCGTCGATGGCGGCCTGCAAAGCGGGCTTGCCCCGGCGCAGATGGGTGGCGATGTTCTCGGAGATGACGATGGCATCGTCCATCAGCAG
>JAUXBK010000083.1 GCA_030619405.1 Sedimenticola sp.
AGGGGATTTGAGGAGGGGGGACTGAACGGTTACCATCCATGTGCTACACGGCATTTGAACATCCTGTTCGGCATGGGGCGACGTTCCAAAATGGGAAGTTATTGTTGGACAAGCCCTAAGGTATAATCCCTCATTTCAGCGACCCCCCACCGTGAAGCACCCTCAATGACACAGCATTCCCGCGACCGCACACCCGAACTCCAGGCCCTGCTCAGGGAGCGCATCCTGATCCTGGATGGCGCCATGGGTACCATGATCCAGCGTTACAATCTAGAGGAGGCGGACTACCGGGGCGAGCGGTTCCGGGAGTGGCCCTGCGACCTGAAGGGGAACAACGACCTGCTCTCTCTCACCCGGCCTGCCCTGATCCAGGATATCCACCGCGCCTACCTGGGGGTGGGTGCGGAGATCATCGAGACCAATACCTTCAACGCCAACCGCATCTCCATGGCCGACTACTCCATGGAACAGCTGAGCCGGGAGATCAACCTCGCTGCGGCACGGCTGGCGCGAGAGGCGGCAGACGACTTCTCCACCCCTGACCGGCCGCGCTTCGTGAGCGGGGTGCTGGGGCCTACCAACCGCACCTGTTCCTTGTCACCGGATGTCAACGACCCGGGGATGCGCAACGTCACCTTCGACGACCTGGTGCAGGCCTACGACGAAGCGCTGCAGGGGCTGATCGAGGGCGGGGTGGATATCCTGCTGATCGAGACCATCTTCGACACGCTAAATGCCAAGGCGGCGGTGTTCGCCATCGAGCAGCGCTTCGAGGAGCAGGGGTTCAGGCTGCCGGTGATGATCTCCGGCACCATCACCGACGCCTCCGGGCGCACCCTGTCGGGCCAGACCACAGAAGCCTTCTACAATGCCCTGCGGCATGCCCGCCCCCTTTCCATCGGCCTCAACTGCGCCCTGGGGCCCGATCAGCTACGACAGTATGTGGCAGAGCTCTCCCAGCTCTGCGAGACCCACGTATCGGTCCACCCCAACGCCGGCCTGCCCAACGAGTTCGGCCAGTACGATCTGGGACCGGAAGAGATGGCCCGGCAGATCGGCGAGTGGGCTGCCAGCGGCTTCATCAACATTGTCGGCGGTTGCTGCGGCACCACGCCGGAGCACATCCAGGCGATCGCTGAAGCGGCAGGCCGGCACTCCCCCAGGCCACTGCCGGATATCCCGGTGGCGTGCCGCCTCTCCGGCCTGGAGCCGCTCAACATCGGCCCAGACTCACTGTTCGTCAATGTGGGGGAGCGGGCCAATGTCACCGGTTCGGCCCGCTTTAAGCGTCTGATCATGGATGAGCAGTACGAACAGGCACTGGAAGTCTGCCGCCAGCAGGTGGAGAACGGCGCCCAGGTCATCGACATCAACATGGACGAGGCGATGCTCGACTCCCAGGCGGCGATGGTGCGATTCCTCAACCTGATCGCCACCGAGCCCGAGATCTCCAAGGTGCCGGTGATGGTGGACTCCTCCAAGTGGACGGTACTGGAGGCAGGACTGAAGTGCGTGCAGGGCAAAGGGATCGTCAACTCCATCTCCCTCAAAGAGGGTGAGGAAAGCTTCATCCGCCAGGCCCAACTGGTGCGTCACTACGGGGCAGCCGCGGTGGTGATGGCATTCGACGAGGCAGGGCAGGCAGACACCCGGGAGCGCAAGGTGGCGATCTGTGCCCGCGCCTACCGGATCCTGACCGAGCTGGCGGGCTTCCCCCCGGAAGATATCATCTTCGACCCCAACGTGTTTGCGATTGCCACCGGCATCGAGGAGCACGACAACTACGGCGTCGATTTCATCGAGGCGACCCGCCAGATCAAACAGACCCTGCCGCACACCCTGGTCTCCGGTGGCATCTCCAACGTCTCCTTCTCTTTCCGGGGCAACAACCCGGTGCGGGAGGCGATCCACGCCGTATTCCTGTACCACGCCATCCAGGCCGGCCTGGACATGGGCATCGTCAACGCCAGCCAGCTGGCGATCTACGACGACCTGCCGACCGAGCTGCGTGAACGGGTGGAGGAGGTGGTGCTCAACCGCCGGGCGGACGCGACCGAACGGCTGTTGGAGGTCGTCGACAGATACCGGGGGGACGGCAAGGGGACGGTGAAGAAAGAGGACCAGGCCTGGCGCAGCTGGCCGGTGAGCAAGCGGCTGGAACACGCCCTGGTGAAGGGGATCACCGAGTTCGTCGAAGAGGATACAGAAGAAGCCCGACAGCGGGCGGCACGCAGCCTCGACGTAATCGAGGGTCCGCTGATGGACGGCATGAACGTGGTCGGTGGCCTGTTCGGCGAGGGCAAAATGTTTCTGCCTCAGGTGGTCAAGTCGGCGCGGGTGATGAAGAAGGCCGTTGCCTATCTGGAGCCCTTCATCGAAGAGGAAAAGATGGCAGGCGACGTCCAGGCCCAGGGCAGGATCCTGATGGCCACGGTGAAGGGGGACGTACACGACATCGGCAAGAACATCGTGGGCGTGGTGCTCCAGTGCAACAGCTACGAAGTGATCGACCTCGGCGTCATGGTGCCCGCAGAGACCATCCTGCAGCAGGCCATAGAGCACAAAGTGGACATCATCGGGCTCTCCGGCCTGATCACACCGTCCCTGGACGAGATGGTGCACCTGGCGAAGGAGATGGAGCGGCTGGAGATGCGCATTCCCCTTTTGATCGGCGGTGCCACCACCTCCCTGATCCACACCGCGGTAAAGATCGACCCGGCATACACTGGTCCGACCATCTACGTCCCGGACGCCTCCCGGGCGGTCGGGGTGGCCAGCAGCCTGCTCTCGGAGAGCCGGCGCGGGGCCTATGTCGAAGGGATCAGTAGTGAGTATGAAGCGGCCCGGCTGCGCCGCGCCGGTCAACAGAAGAGCCGCAGCCTGGCCACCCTGGCAGAGGCACGGTCCAACCCCACGCCTATCCACTGGAGCAACTATACCCCGCCACTGCCCAGACAGGCGGGGGTCCAGGTACTCACGGACGTGCCACTGGAGCAGATCGTGCCATTCATCGACTGGACCTTCTTCTTCCACGCCTGGGAGTTGAAGGGGCGTTACCCCAACATCCTGCAGGATGCGGTTAAAGGAGAGGAGGCGCGCCGACTGTTTGACGATGCCCGGGCCATGCTGAAACGGATCGTAGCGGAAAAATGGCTGCGGGCAGCCGCGGTGATCGGCCTGTTCCCGGCCAGCCAGGCGGAGGACAGCGTAGAGGTGTTCCGGGACGAGGCAGGCATGGAGAAGATTGCCACACTCCATTTCCTGCGCAAGCAGGGACGCCAGCCAAAGGGCAAGTACAACGAGTGCCTGGCAGACTTCATCGCCCCCCGGGAGAGCGGTCTGAAAGATGCCATCGGCGGGTTTGCCTGCACCACTGGTCTGGGTATCGATGAACGGGTCGCCGCCTTCGAATCGGACCATGACGACTACAATGCCATCATGCTGAAGGCGATCGCCGACCGGCTGGCGGAGGCGATGGCCGAGTGGCTGCATCTGCAGGTACGGCGCCAGTACTGGGGTTATGCCGGCGACGAATCGCTGGGTAATGAGGCACTGATCGCAGAGAAGTACCAGGGCATCCGGCCAGCCATGGGCTATCCGGCCAGCCCGGACCACACTGAGAAAACCATCCTGTGGGAGTTGCTGAAAGTGGAGCAGAGCACCGGCATCTGGCTTACCGAATCGATGGCGATGGTACCTACGGCCTCGGTCAGCGGCCTCTACTTCAGCCATCCCGATGCCCGCTATTTCGCGGTTGGCAGGATCGGCCGGGACCAGGTGGCGGATTACGCCCGGCGCAAGGGGATGACACTTGAGGAGACGGAGCGCTGGCTCGCGCCCAATCTCGCCTATTGACCGGTCTGCTCTAAGGAACGTTCATGAAATAACTTACACACGGAGCGGTGGGTCAGAACCGGCTCCCGTTAATCTGACAAAGTAGATTTAGAATCTGACACAGTACTCCGCGTGGGCATAAAAAAACGCGCCATCAGAATCCTTCTTGACCTGGGCCAGCGAGCCAACTAAATTTCCCAACACTATATAGGATAATAATAGCCCTAAAGGAGATATCATGCTGAAATCCGGAGACCCGGCGCCGGAGTTCGAGCTGCCCAGTACAGACCTGGAGATGATGACCTCAGGGGAGTTCAAGGGGAAAAAGAACCTGGTGCTCTATTTTTATCCCAAGGACGACACCCCTGGCTGCACCTTGGAAGCGATCGAGTTTTCGGATCTACTGGCACAGTTCCAGGCACAGGAGACGGATGTAGTCGGGGTGAGCAGGGACAACTGCCACAGTCATGGCGATTTCAGGGACAAGCATGGTCTCACCATCCGTCTGCTGGCAGATACCGACGGGGTGCTGTGCCACGCATACGGTGTGTGGCGGGAAAAGGAGGCCCACGGCGTGAAACGTATGGGAATACTCCGCTCCAGCTTCATCATCGACAGGCAGGGTGTGGTGCGTCATGCCCTCTATGATGTAAAACCCAAAGGCCATGCGGCACAGGTTCTGGCACTTGTCAGGGCGCTCTAGGAGTCAGGATCCAGAATGGAATTTCGACAGGTAATAGTCGGCCTGAGGCACTGCCTCGCTAGAACTCCGTGAAACTCCGCACCCAGATCCTGTTGTTCTTTCTGTTGTTCGCACTGACGCCGTTGATCACGGCGGTGGTGCTCAATCTGCCGCTGGTGCTGGCGCGGATGGAGCTGTTCTACCACAAAGCCTACCTGCAGAACCTGCGCGCCGACTTCCGGGATCTGGATCAGCACCTGGCCTCACGTGATGAGATGGTGCGGCTGCTGGCGAAACTTCCAGAGCCGGGCACGCTGCTGGAAGAGCAGGTGCAGCAGGGTGAAAAGACCATCGACCACGCTCGGGCCCGCTACACCCAGTGGATCAACCAGATCCTGAAGGACCAGCTGGACATCTTTCAAATCGTCTTCTTCGATCTCAAGGGGCAGGAGCGCTTCTGGCTGGAACGGGATCAGGCGACTCAAGAATGGCACCCCACCCTGAAGCGCCCCACCCGCCCGCAAAGCAGTTTTATCCTCAGCGGCGTCAAAGGCAAGCCCGGGCAGGTGCTGGTCAGCCCGATCAGTCTGGACCCGGAAGCAGGGGCGACCGACCCGCGGCGCTTCATGACCCTGCGGCTGATCAGCCCGATCGATGACCCGACGGGAAATGAGTCCATGGGTGCAGTCATGATCAGCATCGATGTGGGCGGTATTGCGCGCTACTACAGCAACACCCTGTGGGCAGGCAGTGACGGTCAGTTCCTCGAGCACGCGGGCGCCCATGCTTCCAAAGGCAATGCCTTCAGCCGTTACCCGGGTCTGAAGGAGCTGTTCGCTAAAGGTAAGCCGGTACTCTGGGAAGGCGATGGACAACAGATCATGTGGGTACCCATGTTTCTCACCGAACACTCCGGCCCCCTGTGGGTGGGACGCCAGGTTGATCCATCACCCATCGCCCAGTTCCGCAATGCGTTGACCCTGCGGGTACTGACGATCGTCTTCGCCCTGTCGGTCGCCGTCTGGTTTGCGGCCCGCTGGGTGGCCAAACGTACCGATCGGCTGAGCCATGAACTGCTGGGTGGGCTGCAACGGGTACTACAGGACGAAGAGCGCGTCACCTTCAACTGGCAGCGCCCCCAGGAGTTGAAACAGCTGGGTGAGAGGCTGTCACGGCTGGCGGCAGAGCACAACGAGAATACCCGCAATCTAAGGGCCCACGCCCAGAAACTGGAAGAGTCGAACCGGTATAAGTCCGAGTTTCTGGCCAATGTCAGCCATGAACTGCGTACCCCTCTCAACTCCATCCTGCTGCTCTCCAAACTGCTGGCGGACAGAAACAGCGGACTGCCCCCGGAGCAGATAAAACAGGCACAGGTAATCCATGAGGCGGGCGCAGACCTTCAGACCCTGATCGACAACATCCTGGATCTGTCACGTATCGAGGCCCAACGCACCACCTTCCACCTGGAGGGAATCGACCTGCCCGGCCTGTTGCAGGATCTGGTGGAACTGGTCCGCCCCCAGTTCGAGGTCAAAGGCCTCCCTCTGAAGCTGGAGATCGACAGCGCTGCCCCCCGGCGCGCCTGGTCAGACCCGGACAAGGTACGCCAGATCATAAAGAATTTTCTCTCCAATGCCGTGAAGTTCACCGACCGGGGAAGCGTCACCCTGAAGCTTAGTAACGCGGGTAAATCACCACCCTGCCTCGCTGCCCTCCGCATCAGTGTACTGGACACGGGCATCGGCATTCACGCGTCCCAGCAGGGACACATCTTCGAGGCCTTCCGGCAGGCGGATGGTTCCACCAGCCGGCGCTACGGAGGCACTGGCCTGGGGCTCTCCATCAGCCAGCAACTCAGCCAGCTGCTGGGCGGTTGTATCGAACTGGAGAGTGAAGAGGGCAAAGGTTCGGTCTTTTCTCTTCTGCTCCCACTGGAATTGAAGCAGGTGAAGCGGGAACAGACATCATCCGCGACCGGGGATGACGCCACCACCCTGTCCATACCCCGTGTGGCAGACAACCATGCCCCATCATCTGACAGCACCTCCCGTGACACCACAGCCGAACCGGAAGCGGTGGAGATCCGGGGTCACCGGGTACTGCTGGTGGACGATGATGTCCGCAATCTGCTGTCGCTGACACCAGTGCTGGAATCCTGGGGTCTGGATGTAACAGCAGCTGGAGATGGCCACGAGGCAATGGAGGTGCTGGAGGAGGATGAGTTCTCCATCGTATTGATGGACCTCATGATGCCGGAAATGGACGGCTATGATACGATCAGGTGTATTCGCAGCCGGCCGCAACTCAGGGACCTTTCGATCATCGCCCTGACTGCCAGAACCGGGGAGAAAGAGAGGGAGGCGTGTCTGGAGGCGGGCGCCGATGACTTTCTCTCCAAACCGGTGGATCTCCAGGAACTGAAACAGACCATAGCCCGGCATCTGCCGCTCAAACTGACATGAAACGTTACTCCGGTTTCAAGCTCTTGATCGTCGATGACCACGAGCACAACCTTTTTACTCTGCGCACTCTGATCCGGAAGCACATGGACGTGCAGATTCTGGAGGCCTCTTCGGGTCAGCAGGCACTGGATATCGCCCTCAAGGAGCCCGGTATCGATCTGATCATCCTGGACGTACAGATGCCGGAGATGGATGGCTTTCAGACCGCGTCCATGCTCAAGATCCGCAAGAAGACCCGGGGCATCCCCATCATCTTCCTCACCGCCGCCTTCAAGACCCAGGAGTTTCAGCAGAAAGGCTATGAGGTGGGTGGTGCCGACTATCTGTTGAAACCAATAGACGACAACCAGCTGATCAACAAGATCAGCACCTATTTCCGGCTGATCGAAAAGGAGCGTGGGCTGAACCGGGTGCTGGAGCAGAAAGTGGCGGAGCGCACTGCAGAGCTGGCCCAGGCCAAAATGCATCTGGAAAATATCATCCGAAACATGGGGGAGGCTCTGCTGATACTCGACCCGGAAGGCAGAATCAAAGAGGCCAATCCTGCGGCCTGCCGGATGCTGGGCTACACTGAAGAGGGATTGAAGGAACTCTTCATCAGCGATGTCTTCGAGGAGGAGGAAGACGAACAGGCAGGCGCCTTCATGGGCACCTGGCTGGAGGCTTTGATACGCGTTGGCGTCCTGAGCAAGATCGAAGCACGCTTCATCGCGCGGGATGGCCGCCGGGTGCCGATACTCTTTTCGCGCACCGCATTGAAAGATGATCAGGAGAGAATTACTGACATCATCTGTATCGCAAAAAACATGACCGGATATGTCCGTAAAAGTGATCCACCGGAAGTGGCAGCGGCAGCCAGCGACACGCTTTGAGCTCCGCCCCATGAGCAGTAGCAGGAGTAAAGTATGACCGAATCAACCGATCCTTCTGTACCCAATGAGGATACCGTCCTGACCGCCAATGCGCTCAAGGCGATGGCCCATCCTCTGCGTTGGAAGATTCTCTGCTCCCTTGGTGATTCGGAGCTCTCGGTAGGGGAGATCGTAGAGCGGACTGGAACCTCCCAGAGCAACATATCGCAGCACCTGGAACAGCTGCGCAACAAGAATATCGTGGTCTCGCGCAAGGAGGCCAACCGGATCTACTACCGGATCCGCAACGGACAGCTGCTCACTCTTATCGGCACCATGCGCACCGTGCTCTGTCCCGCCAACCTCGATGATCGTTACCCCAGGGACAACTGAAGTGGAGGCGGCTCTTATCGAACTGCAGAGCCGAATCGCATTTCAGGAAGAGAGTATCCAGGAACTGTCCTGCACCGTCGTGCGGCAACAACGGGAGCTTGATCTTCTCAGAGAGGTGCTGGTTAAGCTGCAGCAGCAGGTTCGAACGTTGGAGCCGTCACCACTGATTGCAGGGGCATCCGAACCGGAGCTGCCGCCCCACTACTAACCGCTGTTTCCAGAGCCGAAAAACCAGCCGCGGATTGACTCGGATAAAACGCGGATTGATCCATTGGAAGCAGCGTCCTGAGTCAAGTCTGCTTGACGACAACCTTCAGGTTTCCACCTACGACCGGCACCGGGAGCGTTCCGAGCGTACCATTGCCGGATAATCCTTATCCGTGTTTAATCCGCGACCATCCGCGACTGGTTTTTCTCTTGGTTTTCAGAAGGGGGCGGTGAGTTCCCGGTGGAGCACACGCACGTTGTCCCGGCCGAACTGCCAGTCGATCTGCTGTTCCAACTGGTTGAAATAGCTCATCCGCGTCGCTCCAGTCCGGCGGTCCTCGAGGTGGATGGAGGGGTGGTGGCTCATGGGGTTCACCGATGTGATCCAGGGTCTGGTGGACGGAGGCGGTCTCGGTGATGAACGCGATGATACGCATCGTTGCCCCACAGACGGGGCAGGCGAGTGGAAATGTTGCATAGATGCAGGCGATGAGAAACGGCAGTTAGAAAATAAGAGGTCGCAGTAGGGACGGAGGTTACCCTCCGCTCCAGCCGCAACCCCCTATAGACTTACCTATAGCCTCCAGCTACGCCGCATGGAGAGGACGTACTGATAAGATGTCAGTATCTGCAACCGGACGAACATCTGAATTATTTATGGTTACCACTGCTTGTGTACGACCGGAACCTGTTACAAATTCCACCTCTAGTCCATCTGGTTCGTACACTTCTACAACTGCTCCAACATCGCCGTTTTTAAGTCCCTGCCTCGGGAGGTCATTTTTCAAAACAACGGTATCTAGAACCTTTGCTTTCACCTTATATCTCCTGGATACGCTGTTATAAATCTCGGGAAATCTTCTCCATTTAATACAATCCAAGCCGTCACGATTTCTATCGTTGCATTTGATGGGGTGATTATCATCCCTCTCACCTCAAATTTCTCGCCGTACGCTGTCTTCTCCCTTCTTATTTTCGCTGCGTTTTTCAGCAAAGATCGGATATCTTGCTCCAATACGGACCAATTTTCACTCGTATAGCCCAATGTATGAAAAAACGCTGCCTTGAACCTTCCAACAGGGTGGGAAGTAGACAGTAGATACTCATGAGTGCCGAGTTCGGCCAATTCGAAGCCGCATGAATATGTAGACTACACGCCTGGATTCGGTATGAAGCCACAGCCGCTATACTCGGAATTCGGCACAGCATTCCTCTGGCATCCACACAACAACAACCAAATCACAATTCCAGCCACACTGTGCAATATACAGGGCAAAGGAGGGCTGCGGAACAGCTTCCGAACCAACTAACTGCACACCAAAAACGTGCAGTTCAGTGATACTCCGACCTATGCAGCAGCCCTGAACACGTCTGACCGGTCAGGATCCTGCCTTTCGACGATGAATTTCGCCAAGATATGGTCCCGGGTCCTATCCAGGAGAAATTCAGGCAGGCAGTGACGCAGGGCTGTGGTGACCACCAGTTCGGACGGCACAAGTCCGGGTCGGATGGTCCGCAACCAGGAGCCAAATGAACGCCAGACCTGCTCCGAGTAGCAAGCCGCCAGATACTGGGTCAGCCCTTGGGCGACAATCCCGGCCTGCACAAAGACATGGTAGGCGTGCAGTTTCCGCTTCACCGCCTTGCGATAGGCTGCAGTCTCCCGGTGCAGGTATTGGCTGCCGTTGCGCCGCTTCAGTGGCTTCATCAACTTCATCCAAAAGTGGTAGTAGAATGCGCCAAAGACATGCACCGCCTGCTTGAAGGCGAACTCGATCTTGAAGCGCAATCCAACGATGCGGAT
>JAUXBK010000126.1 GCA_030619405.1 Sedimenticola sp.
ACGGAGAAGGAAAAACAGTGAGTTGCATCACTATTCAAGATGCTGAGCCAGTGCAAGATGCTTTTCACTTGTGCCATATGCACTGGCCCGCTGTGAGAATGCAGCTTCGCACACACTGTAGGCTTTTGTTTTCCAACATTTTTTACTCCGTGTCTTCGCGTCTCCGTGTGAGATATATCAATAGCGAGATATGGGTAACGGCATGGTGTCGGCCCGCACTTTCTGTCTCCTGTCCTCTCTCTTCTGTCCGCTGATGCACCGCCGCACTGTCACCCCCTTCAACCTCTCCTTCCTGGACATCATGTTCTGCGGTTTCGGGGCGGTGGTGCTGCTGGTGCTGATCCTGAACCGGGAGACGGTGCAGCGGCGGCAGCAGACCAATGAGGATCTGCGTTCCGAGGTGTCGCGGCTGGAACGGGCGTTGGTGGCGGCAGAGCAGGGGTTGGTGGCGGCCAGGAACGACCTGGAACAGACCGACCAGGAACTGGCGGAGACCCAGGGCCGGGCGGACCGGGTGATCCAGACTGAACAGCAGACCCGGGAGGAGCTGGCCCGTATGGAGCAGCAGACCCTGGCCCGCCAGGAGAGTGTGAAGCAGCTCCAGTCGGATCTGAAGAGCCTGGAACAGAGCAATAAAAGGCTCGGCGCCCGGGTGCGGGGGGATCAGGGGAAGGGCACCCGGGTCAGAGCATTTCTGGGTGATGGGGAGCGCCAGTATCTCACCGGGCTGAAGGTGGGGGGTAAGCGGATTCTGATATTGATCGATGTCTCCGCCAGTATGCTGGATGAGACCCTGGTCAACATCATCCGCCTGCGCAATATGGACGACGCCAGCAAACGGCACTCTGCCAAGTGGCAACGTGCGCTGGCGGTGGTGGAGTGGCTGGTGGCCAATCTGCCGCGCAGCAGCCAGTACCAGATCGTCGCCTTCGACACCAGAGCGGCATCGATCCTTCCCGCCACCGAGGGGCGGTGGCTGAAGGCGACCGATGCCGGGACCCTCAACCAGGCGGTGGCGGCACTGGGCCAGCGCATACCGGCCGGCGGAACCAGCCTGCAACGCGCCTTCGAGGCAGCGGCGAAGCTGAGCCCGCGGCCGGACAACATCCTGCTGGTGACCGACGGCCTGCCCACCCAGGGCCGCAGTAAACCTACCCGCAACACCGTCTCTGCCGAGCAGCGACTGCGCCATTTTCAGAGCGCGGTGGATGCGCTGCCCGCGGGGATACCGGTCAACACCATCCTATTGCCAATGGAGGGTGATGCCTATGCCGCCTTCGCCTTCTGGCAGCTGGCGGTCTCCAGCAAGGGCGCGTTTCTGACGCCGTCGAGGGACTGGCCATGAGCCGGCGCAGACCCCGGGGGCGCGGCATCGATATCTTCAACATGTCCTTTCTGGACGTGGTCTCCTGTGGTTTTGGGGCCATCATCCTGCTGCTGGTGATCGTCCGGGTGACAGAGCCGCTGGTGATAGAGAAGGTACACACAGACCTCTCGGGGCTGGTGCTGAAGCTGGAACGGGCTCTGAACCGGCTGCAGGGGGAGACGACAGTGATCGACCGGGCGCTCGAAGTCCGGCGAGAGCAGCTCTCAGTGGCGCGGGAGCGGTTGGCACGACTGCAGGGTGAGCTCTCCCGCATCCGCGGCGAGCACGCCGCGACACGTCTCGACAGGGATGCCCAGACGGTGATCGAGCAGGCGCTGGCGGAGGCGCGCCAGCGCCTGAGCGCAGAGCAGAAACGGCTGCTGGGCAGCGCCCGACCGCAGCCGGCGGCCGATGCCCGGGTTGGCGGTATCCCGGTGGACAGCGAGTACGTCATCTTCATCATCGACACCTCCGGCTCCATGCAGCAGCACGCCTGGCCGCTGGTGCGGAAGAAGATCCGGGAGGTGCTGGAGATCTATCCCAGGGTGAAAGGGATACAGGTGATGAACGACATGGGGGACTATATGTTCTCCCAGTACAAGGGGCGCTGGATCCCGGACTCCCCGGCGCGGCGCCGCTCGATCCTGAAGCGCCTCTCCAGCTGGGCCCCGTTCAGTAACTCCAGCCCGGTGGAGGGGATCGAGGCGGCGATACGCCGCTTCTATGCCAGGGACAAGAAGATCAGCATCTATATCTTTGGCGACGACTTCTCCAGCGGCTCCATCGAGCAGGTGGTGAATGAGGTGGAGCGGCTGAACCAGGCCGACCGTTCCGGCGGGCGCCGGGTGCGGATTCACGCCATCGGTTTTCCGGTGTTGCTGCAGCTGGCGGACAACCCGGCCAGCGCCGTGCGTTTTGCTGCGCTGATGCGTAAACTGGCAGAGACCAACGGCGGCAGCTTCGTCGGTCTCAACAGTGTGCGTAGATGAGAGGCTGCTTTGCGAACTATGAGCATGCCGTTGGTGTCTGACGGCAGAAGACAGAAGGCAGAAGACAGAAGAGCAGGAGTCAACTTACATGAAGAGATCAAAATGGATGACGGGCAGTTCGTTGCTGTTGGCAGGGATCGCAACGCTGCTGCTGAGCGGCTGCCTGACCATGAGCGGCGAACCGGCACCGACGGTGGTGCAGGGGGCGGGGCACGATGAGCCGACCGCCGACGGTTTTCTTTCGACCAAGGTGGCGCCGGGGCAGAGCGGCAGCTGCCGCTCGTCTCCCTGCACCATCTACTACCGCACCCCGGACCTGGGGCACCCGGTGGAGGTGGTGGTGAACAACTTCATCGTCGGCACCTTCCCGTCCGGAAAGGTGGTGCGGCTGGGTGACTACAACGCCCCCAACACTGTTATCAGCATCAAAGGGGGCGGGGCGCCCGACGCCTATGTCAATCTGCCCGGTAACTCCCTCTGAGGCAACCTGCGGGTCTCTCTCAACTGTTTGACGCGGGGTGCCGGCCTTGCCCCATTGGGCATGGTGCGGTTCGTTCCTCACCACACCCTACGATCAATTTCATGTAGGGTGGTGGGCCTGTGAACCACACCGGGGGTGGCTGCCGGCGGGTGAGACGGCTCTGTGGTGCCGCCACTGGTCGGGTGCTCAGAGGCCGGTCAGCCGCCGCTCCGCCTCCCGGTACTTCTCTGCGGTCTTGCGGATCACCTGTTCCGGCAGCTCCGGACCCGGGGGGGTCTTGTCCCACGCCAGGGTCTCCAGGTAGTCCCGCACGAACTGCTTGTCGAAGCTGGGGGGGCTGATCCCCGGGCGGTACTGGTCCGCGGGCCAGAAGCGGGACGAATCCGGGGTCAGCACCTCGTCGATCAGGTAGAGTTCCCCCGCCGGGTCGAGGCCGAACTCGAACTTGGTGTCGGCGATGATGATCCCCTTTTCCAGCGCATAGGCGGCGGATTCGGTGTAGATGCGCAGGCTGATTTCCCGCACCCGTTCTGCCAGCTCCTGCCCCAGCAGATCGACCGTTTGGTCGAACGCCACGTTCTCGTCGTGGGCGCCGATCTCCGCCTTGGTGGAGGGGGTGTAGATCGCCTCTGGCAGCCGGTCCGCCAGCTGCAACCCGGCAGGTAGGGGAATGCCACAGACGCCACCGGAGCGCTGGTAATCCTTCCAGCCGGAGCCGATCAGGTAACCGCGCACGATCGCCTCCACTGGCAGCGGTTTCAGCCTGCGTACCACCAGGGCACGGTCCCCCAGCCGGGCCCGTTGCCGGGGGTCAGGCACTGCCTGTTCCAGGGGAAGTGCCGACAGGTGGTTGGGGATGATTATCCGGGTGCGCCCGAACCAGAAGTTTGACACCCGGGTCAGCACCTCCCCCTTGCCCGGGATGGGCTTGGGTAAGACCACGTCGAAGGCGGAGAGCCGGTCACTGGTGACGATCAGCAGGTGCTCCGGGTCCAGGTCGTAGATGTCCCGCACCTTGCCCCGGTTGAGCAGGTTGAGATTGGGCAGGTTGGATTCGAACAATGCATCGGATTGGGTCATGGCGTCAGGGTGTCGTCTGTATGGAGGGGGGGTCAGTGGGCCTGTTTCAGGGCCTCGCCTGCCCGGTCGGCGGAGCCGGAGAGGGCGGTCTCGAGCTGGTTGGCGCTCTGTTGGGCGTGGTCCAGGGTCTGTTTGTAGCGGGAGGTCCCGGTGTCGGTGGGTACCTTGGAAGTGGTCGCGGCGTCGTCCGATCCACAACCGGCGAGTGTCAGCGCCAGCAGCAGGGTAAGGAGGGAGCTTTTCATTCTAAGTAAGATACTCCTGGGGTGAGAGAATGGGGTTCGGAAGGCAGAACCCAAGATTATAGAATAGCAGGAGCCAGCGGTCATAGAGACATTCATCCGTGTCGATCCGCGGCTATATTCTTGCCCGCGAATAGATACGCCACGCCTGTCATTCTGACGCCTGTATTCTATAATTCTGCCTCCTGAATTCTATCTTCGCGCAGATATATCTGAGATTTTCTCGAAATCTACCTATCATTCTCCTGTGATTTCGAAAACAGCCAAATACGCCCCATGCCACTAGCGGTCCGCTGGTCTCTCAGTATCTCCGCCCTCATCATCCTGGTGATGGGCGTGCTGGGCTGGTTTCTGATCAGCCAGCAGGAACGGAGCTACCGGCAGCAGACCGATCTGCTCGGCCAGATGATCATCGACCAGTTTGCCCGTGCCGCCAGTGAACCGTTCATGGCGGACGATATGCTGTCGATGCAGGTGCTGGTGAGCCAGCAAGAGAAGAACCCCCTGATCACCGGCATGCAGCTGCTGGATCTGGATGGACGCACCCTGGTGAGTGCGGGTGACGTGCCGATGACGGTGACCGGCCCCCCGGCCGGGGAGCGTTCCCGGGTCTCTGCCGACGGGGCAGCGATCGCCTATCTGACGCCGATCGAGTTTCAGCAGACGGTGGTGGGCCAGGCCCTGGTCAGCATCGACCGGCGCCCTCTGGAGCAGAATCTGAACAGACTGGTAAACGCCCTGGCAGCGACTACCTTGGGTCTGATCATTCTGGGCACCCTCCTCTCGGTGGCCCTGGCCCACCGGCTGTGTCGACCGATCCATCGGTTGGTGGAGGTGGGGGAGGCAATCGATCGAGGGGATATCCAGCAGCTGGAGGTGAGTGGGCGCCGGGATGAGATCGGGCAGGTGTTGGAGTCGTTCCAGCGTCTTGCGAACGGGCTGGAGGAGAAGCGTCACGTAGAGCGGACCCTCTCCCGCTATCTCTCGCCCGAGGTGGCGCAGAAGGTGTTAGCGGATGAAGAGGGCGACAGCCTGGGGGGAGCACTGGTGGAGGGGAGTGTCCTGTTCTGCGACATCGTCGGCTTTACCGAGCTGTCGGAAGCGCTGGAGCCGGGGGAGGTGGTACAACTGCTGAACGACTATTTCAGCTACTTCGCGCTGGCTGGTAGCAGCTGCCAGGGCACGGTGGACAAGTTCATCGGTGACTGCATCATGATCCTGTTCGGGGTGCCGGAGCAGGACAGGAGCCACGCCTTTCACGCCCTCACCTGCGCGGTCCTGATCCAGAATATCACCCGGGAGATAAACCGCAAGCGGATGGAACGGGGGTTGCCGGCGGTCCTTTTCCGGATAGGGATCAGCAGCGGTGCCATGCTGGCGGGAAATCTGGGCAGCGAACAACGGATGCAGTACACGGTGATCGGGGATACGGTCAACCTGGCGTCGAGGATCTGTGGTCTGGCTGCACCAGGTGGCATACTGTTGACTGAAGAGGTGGTACAACAGCCCGGGATGGCGGGGTTTGTCCGGCCCAGTGGTATGGGTCCGGTGCAGGTTCGGGGGAGGAAGAAAGCGGTGGTTCCGTACGAGATCGACGAGACGCGCTTTGCCGACGGGCTTCTGATCCAGCAGAGCCTGGAGAACATCCTGTCGGGTGCAGGGGAGCGGGTGTGAAACATGGCCAAGCCCTGCTGTTACTGCTCTGGCTGCTGACGGGCTGCAGCGGACTGCCGGTGAGTGGGCCCGATGAGCCGGCGGCACCGGTTCAGGAGAACCTGCCGTTGCCGCCACCCCGCCCTTCGGTCGCCATCGTGGAGGCGCGGGAGCTGGGCGACCAGGGGCGTTGGAACCAGGCCCTGGAAATTCTCCGGGGAGCTCATTGGAAATACCCGGAAAACGAGGAGCTGACCCAATTGCTGGAGCAGATGGAGAAGGCCTGGTCAGTGGAGAAGCGGCGCCTGGAGGATCGAATGCTGGTACTGGAGACCAGCGGGCTGCTGGCGCGGCTGCCGATCCTGGACCAGCTGGCCCGGGCAGCGCCGGACGATCAGGTGCTGCGCTCCCGGCGCCAGTTCTGGGAGAGTTACCTGCAGAACAAGGTGGACGCTCTCACCGCCTGCGGGCTGGTGGAGCAGGAGCAGGACCTGTGGCTGGCCCGGCGCTGCCTGGAACTGGCCAACCGTATCGTACCTGAACCGGAGACGGCCCGGCAGCTGGAGGAAGTGGTCGAGCAGATCGATCGACAGAAACGCAGTGTGGTGGTGCGACAACGAAAACGGGAGCAGGCGGCACGCGAGCGGCAGCTCCAACGGCTGCTGGAGGAGGCGGAACGGGATCTGAAACTGGGTTCTGTGACCAGCGCCATGTTGAAGCTGGACCAGGCCAGGCAGCAGGCACCGGACGAGCCGCGGCTGGAGGAGCTGCGGGTGGAGGCACAGACGGCCCTCGATCAGCGGGTGGAGTCGCTGGTGAAGCTGGGGGATCGACTTTACCGGGAAGAGCGGATCGGCCCTGCCGTGGCGGTGTGGGAGGCGGTGCTGAAGCTGGACCCGAACCGTGAAGGGGTGGTGGAGAAGATCGACCGGGCGCGCAAGGTGTTCGAGAAGCTCGAGACCATCCGTTCCCGGGATGCAGCCAGCGACCAGCGTTTACGGGGGTTGTGACATTCCTGTTTTCGGGTAAAATCCCTCGCTCAAATGAATGTTGGCCGGGATGGGTATTCAGCAAGGAGTATTGAAGGTGTCTGAGAACAGCGAGCGTGTGGCCAAGAAAAAGACCGCCAAAAAGAAGGTGGCGAAGAAGACGGTAAAGAAGCAGGCGGCAAGGGGTACGACGGTAAAGAAGAAGGTGGCAAAGAAGCAGGTGCCGAGGAAGAAAGCGGTGGCCCGTACCCAGGTGAGCGACGAGATCCTGAATCAGGTGAGCCACCGGGAACGCTACGAGATGATTGCAAGTATGGCCTACTTCCGTGCCGAGAAACGGAGTTTCGAACCCGGCTGGGAGCAGGAAGACTGGTATGCCAGCGAGAAGATAGTCGAAGAGATGCTGAACAAGAACAAATAGGTCGGCAGGATGCGTTCCGCCGTGTTCCTCCCACAGGCCGCTATTGAAACGCTATGAGTGAATCGTCGGAACAGGAACGGCAGTCGTATCTGGATGCCTTCCGGGGTAGTTTTACCTCGGCCCTTCGCTGGCACCACCTGGATGACTTGTGGGAGGTGTTGCGGGTCCAGGCCGCGGATGACTGGTATGTCTATGCGGTGGGGGAGAAGCCGCCCCTCCACCGCAGCAGCCGGGAGCAGTTGCACCAGTTTATCGACGAGGTGGATACCCTGCTGCGCAGGGAGCATGGTGAGGATTACTGTGGTATCGTCTATGCCGATGACCTTCAGAATCCTCGGTTCATCAAGGTATATGATCCCGGCAACCTGGGTGTCTCCTGTGGCTACAGTGACAACCCACCACTTCCAGGCTGGGTCCTGAGCAAGCTGAAGCCCTGTGATCTGATCCCCGACACGGTTCTGCCCGGTAACCGCAAACGTTGGTGGCGACGGCTGTTTGGTGCCTGAAAACCAACGGGTTAAAGGGGTGCCCGTTCAATAACAGCAGACCTCAAAACCATGGTTAGATCATGGACATGTAACTCATTGAGGTTTAATAAAAAACATATTTTTAGACGAAAATTGGACACTCTGCAACGAGTACAGTCCGTTACCGGCACAA
>JAUXBK010000149.1 GCA_030619405.1 Sedimenticola sp.
ATGCCTCCGTCTTCTGCGTTGTGCCAAGGGTTACATACAACGAGTATGCGCCCCTTGGCACGCCTTGAATACGAAGCCCTATCCGGCGCAATTCTGGCATATTAATTTCTTCCGGTTACCTCATGGGTGGGGAGCCATTGTCCGTCTCCGATGCCTGGGCCGCCTATCGGCGATTCGCGGCCTTGCCGGAAGTGGACTTTGCGGCGGAGCAGGAGTCATTGGAAGAGCGTCTGGCGGCCCTGGTCGGCACCGGTTCGGTGAGGCCGCGGCTTTGGACCGACGCTTATCTGGCTGCTTTTGCCTTATCGGCAGGGTTACGGATCGTCTCCTTCGACAGCGATTTTCACCGCTTTCACGGTCTCGTCTGGTACCAACCCTAAGGGATCGTCTGGAAAAAGGGTAGTGTCCCCTTTCCCTCTGTCGTCAATGTTTTTATTTGCGTCCATTCGCGGCAAAAATCGCTCGACCGGACTTCGGCACTTATGCAGAAAAAACCATGACCCGAACCATAACCGCCGTTGGACTCTTCTCCCACCGCCCTTACCGGGCGGAGCGGTTCGGCACCGCCCCGGTGCTGCCCATGTCCCGGGAGGAGATGGATGCGCTGGGGTGGGACAGCTGCGACATCATCATCGTAACGGGGGATGCCTATGTGGACCACCCCAGCTTCGGCATGGCCATCATCGGCCGGCTGCTGGAGTCCCAGGGGTTTCGGGTCGGCATTATCGCCCAGCCCGCCTGGGACTCGGTGACCGATTTCCGGCGCCTGGGACGGCCTAATCTCCTGTTTGCGGTCAGTGCCGGCAACATGGATTCGATGGTCAACCATTACACTGCTGACCGGCGTATCCGCTCCAACGACGCCTATACCCCGGATGGCGAGAGCGGCCGGCGACCGGACCGGGCGGTGATCGTCTACGTCCAGCGGGTACGAGAGGCGTACAAGGGGGTGCCGGTCGTCATCGGTGGCATCGAGGCCAGCCTGCGGCGGATTGCCCACTATGACTACTGGTCGGACAAGGTGCGTCGCTCCATCCTGCCCGACGCCAAGGCCGACCTGCTGCTCTATGGCAACGCAGAGCGGGCGGTGGTGGAACTGGCCTACCGGCTGGCCGCCGGCGAGCCGGTGCAGCAGATCACCGATATACGCGGCACCGCCCTGATGCGCCAGGGGGTCCCGGAAGAGTGGTTGGAGATCGACTCCACCGAGGTGGACGAGCCGGGGGGTATCGCGCCCCGGCCCGACCCCTATGTGGAGCCCACCGTGTGTACCGGGAATCCTCAGAGCGATGGCCAGGTGGTAGCATTTCACCGGCGCCCCCGTCACATGGACCGTGCCAGAAGCGTGATCCGGCTCCCCGCCTATGAACAGGTGGCGGCGGACCCGGTGCTCTATACCCACGCCTCCCGGGTGTTTCATCTGGAGACCAACCCGGGAAACGCCCGGGCGCTGGTGCAACGCCACGGGCGGCGGGAGGTCTGGATCAACCCACCACCAATTCCGCTCACCACCCGGGAGTTGGACCGGCTCTACGAGTTCCCCTACACCCGCTGCCCCCACCCGGCCTACGGCGGGGCGAGGCACCCGGCCTGGGAGATGATCCGCTTCTCCATACCGATCATGCGCGGCTGCTTCGGCGGCTGCACCTTCTGCTCCATCACCGAGCACGAGGGGCGTATCATCCAGAGCCGCTCGGAGGATTCCGTGATCCGCGAGATCGAGACGGTGCGGGACACGGTGCCCGGTTTCACCGGCAATATCTCCGATCTGGGCGGCCCCACCGCCAACATGTACCGGCTCGCCTGCAAGGACCCGAAGATCGAGTCCGCCTGCCGCCGGCTCTCCTGCGTCTTTCCAGGCATCTGCAGGCACATGTCCACCAATCACCACCCCCTGACCCGGCTCTACCGGCGGGCACGCGGCGTCGCGGGGGTGAAGCGGGTGTTCATCGCCTCCGGGCTGCGTTACGACCTGGCGGTACGGGACCCGGAGTACCTGAAGGAGCTGGTCACCCACCATGTGGGGGGCTACCTGAAGATTGCCCCGGAGCACACGGAGCAGGGTCCCCTGGGGCTGATGATGAAGCCGGGGATCGACACCTATGACCGATTCAAACAGCTGTTCGACCGCTTCTCGCGGGAGGCGGGCAAGGAGCAATACCTGATCCCCTATTTCATCGCCGCCCATCCGGGCACCAGTGACCGGGACATGCTGAACCTGGCCCTGTGGCTGAAGCGCAACGACTTCCGGCCGGACCAGGTGCAGGCATTCCTGCCCACCCCGCTGGCGCTCGCCTCCGCCATGTACCACACCGGGCGCAACCCCCTGCGCAAGGTGCGGCGCACGGGGGAGGATCTGTCAGTGGCCCGGGGACTGCGGCAGCGGCGCCTGCACAAGGCGTTCCTGCGTTACCACGACCCGGAGAACTGGCCGCTGCTGCGGGAGGCGCTGCAGCGGATGGGGCGGGCCGACCTGATCGGCAACGGCAAGCGCCACCTGGTGCCGGCCTGGCAGCCGGCGGGGACCGGGGGGAAGGGGACGAAACCGGCTCAGGGCCGTCCGGCCGCCCGGCGTGCCGGAACCCGCAAGAGCCGCCCGCGACGGGGCAATAGCGCCGGAAAACGGGGGCGTTGAGGAGTCGCCCACGGGTGTACTGCCCTCCTCACTGCATCAGAATCGTAGGGTGCGGTGAGCTTGCGAACCGCACCGTGGGCTGGTGTTCTCTCGGAGAGATGGTGCGGTTCGTTCCTCACCGCACCCTACGACATTCCGGGGTACCTCATATTCCGTAGGGTGTGGTGAGCGCAGCGAACCGCACGGCGTCAATCCTCCAGCCACTCCACCAGGTAGTAGAGACGAAACCCCTCGGAGGAGCGGGAAGGCCCATAGACGACCGCCGAATAGCGGTGCTCCTCCGGGTTGGCGGCGTCGATCGCCTGGGCGATGCTCTCCTTCACCTCCACGCAGTTCTCGGGGAAGCGGTTCCGTTGTTTGCGCGGGGTGTAGACCACCGCATATCTTTTTTCGACCAGGCTGGAAAGGGGGTCGATGAGGTTCTCAGTCATGGCAATGAGTCTCAAATCAGGAATTGGTCTGCTGTATCACCTAAGATATCAGTTCAGTAAGGTTGGATCATCGGTCCATTCTCTGCCATATCGGGGGCCGGGGAAAGCGGTCTCTCCCGTTGTCGTTTGAAGCACTGAAGTGGATGCCGTAACCGTTCACGGTTAACAGTTTACGGTTTACGGTTTTTCAACGAACCGTGTAGTGCCTGAAGCATTTTCGATATCGATTCATGAATCAGTTCTTTCGCATCCTGCCCGGAAAATATATCTACCTTTCCAGCTAACCTTCTGTTTTATTAGCCGAAAACTGTAAACAGATAACCGTGAACGGTTACCGGATGCCCAAGGCTGCTATAATCTCCTCCCCTGTCAGATTGGATTGCTAATTTTCGAGGGTGGGCCAAGATGCATTATCTCAGTACCCGGGGTGGGGTGGAACCGGTCAGTTTTTCCCAGGCGGTGATGATGGGGCTGGCGACCGATGGCGGGTTGCTGCTTCCGACCTCTTTTCCCCAGGTGGACCAGACGACACTGAAACGCTGGACCGGGCTGCCGTTCGAAGAGCTGGCGGTGGAGGTGATGCTTCCCTACGTGGGCGACGACATGACCCGGGCTGAGCTCGCAGCGCTGGTGCAGCGCTCCTATGCCGGTTTCAACCACCCGGAGATCACTCCGCTGGTGGAGGTGGGGGAACTGCGCATTCTGGAGCTGTTCCACGGCCCCACCGCGGCCTTCAAGGACGTGGCGCTGCAGCTTCTGGGCAACCTGTTCGAGTTCCTGCTGGAGCGCAGCGGGGGGCATCTGAATATCCTCGGCGCCACCTCCGGGGACACGGGTTCCGCCGCCATCTATGGCGTGCGGGGACAGGAGCGGATCGACATCTTTATCCTGCACCCCCACGGGCGGGTCTCCCCGATCCAGGAACGGCAGATGACCACGGTGCTGGATGAGAACGTCCACAACATCGCCATCCGGGGCACCTTCGATGACGGTCAGCGCATCGTCAAGGAGTTATTCAACGACCTGGAGTTCAAGCGGATGTACCACCTGGGTGCAGTCAACTCCATCAACTGGGCACGGATCCTGGCCCAGGTGGTCTACTATTTCTACGCCTGGGGGCGGGTGACCGGTGGCGACACCGGCCGGAAGGTGACCTTCTCCGTCCCTACCGGCAATTTCGGCGACATCTTTGCCGGTTACGTGGCCACCCGCATGGGACTGCCGGTGGAAAAGCTGGTGCTGGCCACCAACCGCAACGACATCCTCAGCCGTTTCGTGAACACCGGGGTCTACCAGGCCCGGTCGGTGCACCATACCACCAGTCCCTCCATGGACATCCAACTCGCCTCTAATTTCGAGCGCTATCTCTATTTCCTGATGGACGAGCAGCCGGAAGAGCTGCAGCAGCTGATGGATCGCATGGCCCGGGAGGGGCGGATCGAGATCCCGGAGGAGAAACGGGCGGAGGTGAGACGCTTGTTTCAGGCGGTGTCCGTCAGCGAACAGGAGACCATGAACCAGATCCGGGAGACCTACCAGCGCGGCCGCTACATCCTCGACCCCCACACCGCGGTCGGCGTGCGGGCGGCCCGGGAGATCCCCGGCGCCGTCTGCCTGGCCACGGCGCACCCGGCCAAGTTCGGCGAGGCGGTGAAGCAGGCGATCGGGGTGGAGGCAGCGCCGCCTCCCTCCCTTCAGGGGCTGATGGAGAAGGAGACCCGCTGTGCCCTGCTCGATGCGGAGAGTACTGCGGTCAAGGGGTTCATGAAGGAGACCCTGAAGCGGCAGGGAGTCTGAGCCGGGGGACCCCCCGCTTGAAGACCGTTTGTCAGCACCGATCAAGAAACCAGATATGAAACAACGACAGGTCAAGATCCTGGACACCACCCTGCGCGACGGGGAGCAGACCCGTGGGGTTTCGTTCTCCCCCGGCGAGAAGCTCAACATCGCCCGGGCGCTGCTGGAGCAGTTGCGGGTTGATCGGGTGGAAGTGGCATCGGCCCGGGTCTCCGAGGGCGAGAAAGAGGCGGTGGCCAATATCCTCGAGTGGGCGGAGCTGGTGGGACTCGCCGACCGGGTTGAGGTGCTGGGGTTCGTGGACGTCCACCGCAGCGTCGACTGGATCCTGGACGCAGGCGGCCATGTCATCAACCTGTTGACCAAGGGGAGTGAGAAGCACTGCCGCAATCAGCTGAACAAGAGCCTCGTGCGCCACCTGGAGGATATCCGGGAGACTATCGGCTACGCCCGGGGGAACGGGCTCTCAGTCAACCTCTACCTGGAGGACTGGTCCAACGGCTATCGGGATTCCCCGGCCTATGTGTTCCAGATGATGGAGGGGTTGCAGGATACGGGTGTCGAGCACTTCATGCTGCCGGATACCCTGGGTGTCATGGGCCCGGAGGAGGTGTACCAGAGTGTCGCGGATATGGTCAGGCGGTTTCCCGGCTGCAGCTTCGATTTCCATCCCCATAACGATTACGGGCTGGGCACGGCCAATGCGCTGTCAGCGGTCAGCGCCGGCGCCGCTTCCATTCACTGCACCATCAACTGCCTGGGTGAACGGGCGGGCAATGCCTCCTTGGCGCAGGTGGTGGTCAACCTGAAGGACCGGATGGATGTCTCGGTGGGGGTGGATGAGTCCCATCTGCTGCGGTTGAGCCGGATGGTGGAGAACTTCTCCGGCAAGCGCATGGCCGAGAACGCCCCAATCGTGGGTGCCGACGTCTTCACCCAGACCAGTGGCATACATGCCGATGGCGACAAGAAGGGAGGGCTCTACCAGACCGCCCTCAGCCCGGAGCGCTTCTCCCGCCGGCGCAGCTATGCCCTGGGCAAGATGAGTGGCAAGGCCTCACTGCTGAAGAACCTGGAAAAGCTGGATATCACCCTCACCGGGGAGAATCTGGAGAAGGTGTTGAAGCGGGTGGTGGAGCTGGGTGACTCGAAGAAGACCATCACCGCCGAGGATCTCCCGTTCATCATTGCAGAGGTACTGGAGGGAAGGGATTACGACTATATCGAGCTGATCAACTGCTCCATCACTTCCGGGCTGAATCTGGAGTCCACCGCCAGTATCCGGGTGCGGGTGGGGGAGCGGGTGGAACTCTCCGCCGGTATCGGCAACGGCGGCTTCGACGCCTTTATGAGCGCCATCGCCAAGGTGCTGGAGCGGTTCGATATTCCGCTGCCCGAACTGGTGGATTTCGAAGTGCGCATCCCGCGGGGAGGCCAGACCGATGCCTTGACCGAAGCCACGATCACCTGGCAGGAACGGCAGCGCACTTTCAAGACCCGCGGGGTTCATTCCAACCAGGTGTTCGCCGCCATGAACGCCACCATCCGTATGCTTAACCTGCAGATGCACCAGCGCCAGGTGGCGCGGAAATAAAAGGGGGTTCCTGCCGGTCTCTTTCAGACGTATGCAAAGATGTACCTGATTACCTACCTGTCTAAGCTGGTTTTCAAGCCATTTTCGCCGTAAATTTTCAATATTTCGGGGCAATTTCGCAGGGGGGATAAGGCGCGCGCACAAAACTTTCGTTTTGCACTACATTTATGCGCGCCGCATCCACCAATGGCCTGACCACATGCCGCAACGCCCAGAAGGGTGGATGCACTACGCTTATCCCCCCTACGGCGTCCAGGCTGCCCCTTGCCTTGGAGCATAGCTTAGACACGTAGGTAATCAGG
>JAUXBK010000157.1 GCA_030619405.1 Sedimenticola sp.
CGGGATGCCTATCTGCAGAAGCGGCGCAACGAGGTATACGACGGGAACCCACCTCCCGAACCCTTCGATGACGAATTCGATGATGAACTCGATGACGAGGAATTTTACGAGGAACAGGAATAACTTCTTTCCTGTAACGCGCCAGAAAATCTATCCATAACAATATTTAATATATAGATAAATAAATTCAATTATCTAATTTAAGTAAATTCTAATACTATCCTGTTCCAGGAAGACACAGCAGTAAAGCAGTAAGGTCTTCCTACATAAACGAAGTATTCGATTTCACTGAAATGTATATTTGGAGATTAATTATGAAAAACGTCATTAAGATCGCTGCAGCCGCTGCGCTGATCGCTGCTTCCGCTTCTGCTTCCGCATGGTGGGGTGGTGGCCCCGGTGGTGGTGGCTGGGGTGACGACATGTTCGGTGATGGCTGGGGTGACGGCACCATGGACTTCAACATGAGCGCCCGTGGTTCCGGTTCCGGTTATGGCCGTGGTCGTGGTTATGGCTATGGCCGTGGCTATGGTTATGGCTCTCCCTATGGCGGCTACGGCGGCTACGGCGGCTACGGCGGCTCTCCCTATGGCGGCGGCTACGGCGGCTATCCCTATGGCGGCGGCTATGGCGCTCCTTACGGTGCCCCCTATGGCGCTCCGGTCGCTCCTGCTGCGCCTGCCGCTCCTGCAGCACCGGCCAAGTAAGATCGCTCTGGCCTGAATCTCCCTGCCCCGGAAACGGGGGAGGGAAGGTGTTCACAGTGGGCCCCTTTATGGGGCCCATTGCATGATGGAAGGGAAATTAGAAATGAAAATAACCTCAAAACTATTCGTTGCCGCGGTGCTGAGCGCGGTCTCCGTATCCGCTGTCTGGGGTGCCCCCTGCAACGACGCCAATATTGGTCGGGGCTATGCCGCCTATCCCTATGGCGAGCCACGGATCGCCCCGCCGTTGACCGAAGAGCAACGGTCTGTCTTTGCCGAACGGCAAAAGGCGTTTGCCGAGCAGCAGGCCCGGTTCGCAACCCAGGCGATGGAGGCGCAGCGCCAGTATATCGAGCAGTTGATGGCCAACCAGCCGCCGCTGCCAGAGCCCTTTTCCGGCAATCGGATGCCGTTCGAACCTGCATTCGACCGGGGCATCGAGGGTATTCAGGCGGAGCGGGAACAGATGCAGTCGGAGCGTGACCAGATCCGCAAGCAGATGGAGGCCTACCGCCACGAGATTGCCGCAAGTCGTCCGGTCAGGCCCGATTTTGCAGAGTCCAAGGCCCGTCGTGCAGCGCTGCGTGCGCAGATGGAAGCGCGTCGTGCGGAGATGCTGAAGCAGGTCGAGGCCCAACGTAAAGAGGTCCAGGAGCGGCATGCGGCCATGCGCACGCAGGTCGAAGAGAGACAGTTGTGTCGTGAGAGCTGATTACCGGTTCGACTGATCGAAATGGCGCCTGCGGGATTCCCGCAGGCGCTTTTTTTTGATCTAGGTTTGAGATGACCCGGCATGGCATGCCGGCACGAAATACTGTATATTGCCCGTCTCAATACAAAGCATTGATTTATCCAATAACAGTGATTGCTGCTATAGATTTTTAACCCGTGAACCGGGGGAGGTAGCGGGGCGGGTGCCCTGGAGACCACCGCTGGAGAGTTTTGTAGAGATGAAGCCTGACATAGATCCGCAGGAAACCCAGGAGTGGCTGGAAGCGCTGGAAGGCGTACTCGAGAACGAAGGTGTGGAGCGGGCTCATTACCTGATCGAGCGCCTGGTGGACAAGGCGCGCCGATCCGGAGCCTATCTGCCCTACAGTGCCAACACCGCCTATGTGAACACTATACCGGTGACCAAGCAGGCGCGGTTTCCGGGCGATCGCGCCATGGAGCGCCGGATCCGCTCTTTCATCCGCTGGAATGCCATGGCGATGGTGGTGCAGGCCAACCGGCTCTCTTCGGAGCTGGGTGGCCATATCTCCAGTTTCGCTTCGGCCGCAACCCTGTTCGATGTGGGTTTCAACCACTTTTTCCATGGCCGGAGCGAGGCGCGGGACGGCGATCTGGTTTTCTTTCAGGGGCACTCGGCCCCCGGTATCTACGCCCGTGCCTTCCTCGAGGGACGGATCAGTGAAGAGACCCTCTACAATTTTCGCCAGGAGGTGGATGGTGAGGGGCTCTCCTCCTACCCGCACCCCTGGCTGATGCCCGGTTTCTGGCAGTTTCCCACCGTCTCCATGGGCCTGGGGCCGCTGATGGCCATCTACCAGGCCCGCTTTATGCGCTATCTCAATGATCGGGGCATCATGAAGACCGAGGGCCGCAAGGTGTGGGCTTTTATGGGCGATGGCGAGATGGACGAGCCGGAGGCCCAGGGAGCCCTCTCCCTGGCCGGCCGCGAACGCCTGGACAATCTGGTGTTTGTGGTCAACTGCAACCTGCAGCGGCTGGATGGTCCGGTGCGGGGCAACGGCAAGATCATTCAGGAGCTGGAGGCCCTGTTCCGCGGTGCCGGCTGGAATGTGATCAAGGTGGTGTGGGGCGGTTACTGGGATCCGCTGCTGGCGCGGGACAAGAAGGGACTGCTGCTGAAACGGATGGAGGAGTGCGTGGACGGGGATTACCAGGCCTACAAGGCCAAGGGTGGTGCCTATACCCGCGAGCACTTCTTTGGCAAATACCCCGAGCTGGAGGAGATGGTTGCCAACATGACCGATGAGGACATCTGGCGCCTGAACCGGGGCGGGCACGACCCGCACAAGGTCTATGCGGCCTATGCGGAGGCGGTACACCACAAGGGGCAGCCCACGGTCATCCTGGCCAAGACGGTAAAGGGTTATGGTATGGGCGTGGCGGGCGAGGGCCAGAACGTCACCCACTCCCAGAAGAAGATGGGTGAGGTGGCCCTGAAGGCCTTCCGGGACCGCTTCAATATTCCGATCGCCGACGAGAAGATCGCGGCGGCTCCCTTCTACAAGCCGCCAGCCGGGAGTCCGGAACTCGACTACATGCAGGCGCAGCGCAAGGAGCTGGGTGGTTATCTGCCTCAGCGCTATACAGACGCGCCAAAACTGGATATCCCGGGACTGGAGGCCTTCGACGCGCTGCTGGAGGGAAGCGGCGAGAAGGAGATATCCACCACCATGGTCTTCGTCCGGCTGCTCACTGTCCTGATCAGGGACAAGCAGGTGGGCCGGCTGGTGGTGCCGATCATCCCGGATGAGGCGCGCACCTTCGGCATGGAGGGGATGTTCCGCCAGCTGGGAATCTACTCCTCCATCGGCCAGCTCTACCAGCCGGTGGACGCGGATCAGGTGATGTACTACCGGGAGGATCAGAAGGGCCAGATCCTGCAGGAGGGCATCACCGAGGCGGGTGCCATGTCGTCCTGGATAGCCGCGGCCACCTCCTACAGTAGTCACGGGGTCAGCATGATCCCATTCTATATCTATTACTCCATGTTTGGCTTCCAGCGAGTGGGCGATCTCGCCTGGGCCGCCGGCGACATGCAGGCGAGGGGGTTTCTGGTCGGCGGAACCGCCGGTCGCACCACCCTGGCCGGGGAGGGGCTGCAGCATCAGGATGGCCACAGTCACCTGCTGGCGGCCACCATCCCCAACTGTGTGGCCTACGACCCCGCGTTCGCCTACGAACTGACGGTGATCGTGCAGGATGGGCTGCGACGGATGTTCAAGGAGCAGGAGAACGTCTTTTTCTACCTCACCATCATGAACGAGAATTACCGCCAACCCGCCATGCCCAAAGGGGTGGAACAGGGGATTCTCAAGGGGATGTACCGCTACCGTACCGGGGGGCGCCGCAGGAAACGGGTCCAGCTGCTGGGCAGCGGCACCATTCTGCGTGAGGTGTTGGCCGCGGCCGAACTGCTGGAGCAGGATTTCAGCATCTCGGCCGATGTCTGGAGTGTCACCAGTTTCAACGAACTGCGCAGGGAAGGACTGGACGTGGAGCGCTGGAACATGCTGCACCCGGAGGAGGAGTCCCGTGTCAGCTATGTGGAGCAGCAACTCGGCGGCGCTCAGGGGCCGGTAATCGCCGCCAGCGACTACATGCGAGCCTATCCGGATCAGATTCGCCTCTTCGTCCCGGCCAGCTACAAGGTACTGGGAACCGATGGTTTCGGTCGCAGTGACATGCGTTCACAGTTGCGCCGTTTCTTCGAGGTGAACCGTTACTACATCGTGCTCGCGGCGCTCAAGGCGCTGGCGGAAGAGGGGACGGTAGAGGCCGCGGAGGTCGCCCGGGCGATCAGGAAGTACCGCATCGACCCGGAAAAAACCAACCCGGCGATGAGTTAGTCCGGATGTCGATCCGGTTACTGCGTGGTATATGGGCGCAACGAATCCAGGTATGCGTTCACGAACAAAAAAATGGCCGCGGATTGACGCGGAATACACACGGATGTAGTTATGGCTTTGACACACGAAGGATACTGGAGTGAAGGTCGGGCAGCTGATCAGCTTCGGTGCTCAATAAGCAGAGTTCAAGAGGTTTGTATTGTCAAATCAATCCGTGTTTGTTCCGCGTTAATCCGTGGCTAAATGTCTTTATGATCCCGTGAACGGTTACGAATTCAGAGAATGAGAAAGTGAGTACCGAAACCAAAGTCTTAGTGCCTGACATTGGCGAGTTCTCCGATGTGGAGTTGATCGAGGTGTTGGTCAAGCCGGGTGACAGGGTCGAAGTGGATGATTCGCTGGTCGCCCTGGAAAACGACAAGGCCACGATGGAGATTCCTTCACCCCATGCGGGTCAGGTGAAGTCGGTGGCAGTCAAGGTTGGTGACAAACTGAGTGAGGGGATCCTGCTGCTGACGATGGAAACGGAAGAGCCTGCCGCATCGGGTGAGGAGCCGGGCGAGCCCGAACCTCCAGCTGCCGCGGCAGAGGAGGCGGAGCAGGCCCAGGCGCCAGCCCCCGAAGTGAAGGAGTCCGCACCCCAGGCGCCGGGGGAAAAGGCGCCCGCCCCGCCACCGGTACTGGTGCGCCCTTCGGATGCGGCACCGGTCGTCCGGGCCCACGCCAGCCCCTCGGTGCGGCGTTTCGCCCGTGAACTGGGCGTGGAGCTGCTGCAGGTCAAGGGCACGGGCCCCAAGGGGCGGGTGACCCGCCCGGATGTCCAGGGCTTCATAAAGCAGGCCCTCAGTGGTGGTGCCAGTCCCCGGGCGGCGGGGCCGCTGCAGTTGCCGGCGGTGCCAGAGGTCGATTTCGCCGCCTTTGGCGCGGTGGAGGAGCAGCCGCTGAGCCGGATCAACCGGATCAGCGGTGCCCATCTCACCGCCTGCTGGCTCAACATTCCTCACGTCACCCAGTTCGACGAGGCGGACATCACCGAGCTGGAGGCATTCCGCCAGCAGCAGAAGGACGAGGCGGCGAAACAGCATGTCCGGCTCACCTTTCTGCCGTTTCTGATGAAGGCGTGCGTCGGTGCGCTGAAGGTGATGCCGCGCTTCAACAGCTCACTCTCGGCGGATGGTGAGAACCTGGTGCTGAAGAAGTATTTCCACATCGGGGTCGCAGTGGACACGCCCAACGGTCTGATGGTGCCGGTGATCCGGGATGTGGACCGGAAGGGGGTGTTCGAGCTGGCCGCGGAACTGATGTCGGTCAGCGCCCGCGCCCGTGAGGGCAGGCTGCTGCCGGCGGATCTCAAGGGCGGCTGCTTCTCCATCTCCAGCCTGGGGGGCATCGGCGGCACTGCCTTCACCCCTATCGTCAATGCGCCGGAAGTGGCGATCCTGGGTGTCTCTCGCTCGATGATGAAACCGGTATGGGATGGTGCCGCCTTCCAGCCACGGCTGATGCTGCCGCTCTCTCTCTCCTATGACCATCGGGTGATCGACGGTGCCCAGGCGGCCCGCTTCACCACCCTGCTGGGGGGACTGCTCACCGACATGCGGCGGCTGTTGCTATAAGGCCTTGGGGTATCTGTTTCGTACGATGCGTTTAAATGTAAAAGGGAAATTACCACGAAGGACAAGCGAAGAAGAGAAAGAATCTAAGTTTTGGGACGACGATCCATCCCATCTGGCGGCGTTGCGAAAACTTGAAAGATAATGAATATTCCAGCGTTTCCGCGTCTTGCCAGACGGGCGTCTCGACGCCCCAAATTCAGGGACTTATTATTTCGCGAGCCCTAAGCACGGAGATCAATGGACACACTCGACGAAACAAGCGCATTCGCCACCCTGGGGCCGGACGACATTCTGGATGCGGTGGAAAGCCTCGGCTACCACTGCGACGGTCACCTGCTTGCGCTCAACAGTTACGAGAACCGTGTATA
>JAUXBK010000244.1 GCA_030619405.1 Sedimenticola sp.
ATTAATATGCCAGAATTGCGCCGGATATGGCTTCGTATTCAAGGCGTGCCAAGGGGCGCATACTCGTTGTATGTAACCCTTGGCACAACGCAGAAGACGGAGGCATAGACAAGCAAGACTGGTATCTTAATTTTTGGAGGTTGCCTAAGGTCAAAGCTTTTGTTGAGGATGTAGTCATGACGCTGCCTTTTCGTTCGATGCTGCGCCCGTCTCTGCTCTGCCTGCAGATCGTTCTTGTGTTCGCCGTCAATGCTGCCAAGGCAGGCCCGGGGCCGGTCATCCAGACCGAGAAAAATAAACTGAGTTACCAGGTTGTCACCGACGGACTGAACCACCCCTGGTCCCTGGCTTTCCTGCCCAACGGTGACATGCTGGTGACCGAGCGCCACGGCCAACTGCGGCTGGTGAAGAACAACGGCGAACTGCATCCACAGCCGATCTCCGGACTGCCACCCATCCGTCAGCACGGCCAGGGCGGGCTGCTCGACTTGGCGCTGCACCCGGATTTCGAAAATAATCGCTGGGTCTATTTCTCCTACGCCGAGGCTGGTCGTGGCGGCGTCGGTACCGCGGTGGCGCGAGGCAAGCTCGAGGGACACACTCTGGAGGGGGTGGAAGTGATTTTCCGCCTCACCCCCAAGAGCGGCACGCGCCAACATTTTGGCTCACGCCTGTTGTTCGACCGGCAGGGCATGCTCTACATCACCCTGGGTGATCGCGGTGACCGCGCGCGCGCGCAGCGCCTGGATGACCACGCCGGATCGCTGATCCGCATTCACGATGACGGTCGCATCCCGCGTGACAACCCGTTCGTCGACCGCGCGGATGCAAAACCGGAGATCTACAGCTACGGCCACCGCAATATGCAGGGTGCCGCACTGCACCCGCAAACAGGAAAAATCTGGACCCACGAACATGGCCCACAGGGCGGTGATGAAATCAATATTCCACAACCCGGGGTAAACCACGGCTGGCCTGTCATCACCTACGGCGTGAATTATGGCATAGGCACGAAAATCGGCGAGGGCACCCACAAGCCGGGCATGGCACAGCCCATCTACTACTGGGTACCCTCCATCGCGCCATCGGGTATGGCCTTTTACATCGGTGACCGCTTCCCTGATTGGAAAGGCGACCTTTTTGTCGGTTCGCTCAAGTTCCGTCAGCTGGTGCGCCTGCAACTCGAGGGTGACAGGATCACCCACGAGGAGCGCCTGCTGACCGATGAATTCGGCCGTATCCGTGACGTACGCCAGGGGCCGGATGGCCTGATCTATCTGTTGACCGACGACGCTGACGGAGAGCTGATACGTCTGCTGCCGGTCGACGGAGGTTGAGTCGAACGAGAGGAGGAATTCCTCACTACCCGCCGTAGTGCGATCTTGACTCCCATGATAATCGGGGTTTCGGTGACCGGACGAATTTTTCAGTGCAGACAGCGGGAGAACTTTACCTTCGTTTCTGACAAAGCAGAATCAATCGGGTGGAAACAGTACCAGATGCCGCAGGTCCAGCCGGATGCCGGTCTCCGTTCCTACGGCGAGTTCCTGGTGGCTGGGCATCAGCGACAGCACCTGGCTGCCATCGGCAAGTTTCAGCGTATAGAGATAGGCCGAGCCGCGGAAGGCTTTGTCGATGATTCTGGCCCGGGTGGCGGCCCGGTCGTCGATGATCACATCATCCGGTCGCAGTAGAAACTGTAATCGGCAGCCCGGCTCGTATTGCCGCGGTATCTCCCCCGTGACCCTGCCCAGGGGCGTCGCCAGCCGTGCCCGGTCGACCACGTCTCCTTTTAGAATGGACCCCCGGCCGATAAAGTTGGCGACAAAGCGGTTGGCCGGCTTGTGGTAGAGGCTGTAGGCACTACCCCACTGTTGCAGGCTCCCATCCTGCATGACCCCGATGGTGTCGCTCATGGCAAACGCCTCCAGCTGGTCGTGGGTCACCAGGATGGCGGTGACCCGGTCCCGTTTCAGCAGATCGCGCACCTCACGGGCCAGCTGTTCCCGCAACTCCATGTCCAGGCTGGAGAAGGGCTCATCCAGCAGCAGGATCTCCGGCCGCGGGGCGATGGCCCTGGCCAGGGCCACACGCTGCTGCTGGCCGCCGGAGAGCTGGTGCGGGTAGACCTGCCCGGTCCGCTCCATTCCGATCAGCCGAAGCAGTTCCTCGACCCGTCTATGGCGCTCGGCGGCGGGCATACGGCGCAGACCGAAGGCGATGTTTTTTTCGATATTCAGGTGGGGAAACAGGGCGAAGTCCTGAAATACCATCCCGACCCGGCGCTGCTCCGGGGGGAGTCCGCCAGCGAATGATGCGACCGTTTTTCCGTGCAGACGGATCTCTCCCCCGGTGGTCGGTTCGAAGCCGGCGATTGCCCGCAGCAGGGTGGTCTTGCCGCAGCCGCTGGGTCCCAGCAGGCAGCCAATCTCCCCCACCAGCAGGCTGAGGCTCACCCCCTCCACGGCGGGGATCCCGTCATAGGCGACAGAGACGCCATCGAGTTCCAGCTGATTATCCATCTTCCTGATTAGTGCCATGTTCCAGCCACGATTGATTCGGCCGCGAATAAATGCAAATAGTAACTCTCA
>JAUXBK010000060.1 GCA_030619405.1 Sedimenticola sp.
CCTATCCGGCGCAAATCACGTAATTTAATATTTTCCAAGTCCCTAAAAGACCGGCTTATTGTGCCGGTCTTCTTCCTCGTTTCATTCCGTCCTCGCCGGTGGCCATCCCTGGCCCCGGGGGTACCCGGCATTAGGATAGCGTGGCTCATAGCCCCGATAATAGGCCGGTGGATAACCCTTCGTTTCGCCACGATAATAGGAACGAGGGGGCACCCACTGCCGTGGATGCCCATATTCAGCCGTATCGCTCCCCATCTGCTCCCTGTCTGCCCGGCGTCCCGCCCCAAAGGGGCCGGGCATCGGTGGGAAGGGTGGCTCATAACCGAATCCCTGGTTGGGCGTGGACCCGGTATCCGGCATCGAATGCGGTGCCAGGTTCATCGGGGCACTCTCTACCGATGCTGCTGCCTGCGGTGCAGGCTTATTCGTTACCGCAGGGGGTACGGCGGCCACCGGCTGCGGCATTGCAGACGGCTGCTCGACTGCGGCAGGCGCACCCGTTTGCATCGGCACTGGGGGTGCGGGCATTGCCTGGGCAGGTGAGGCTGTCATCGCAGGTTCTGGCTGCGGCACCGCTTCGTGCACTGGTGCAGGCCCTGCCTGTGACGCAGTCTCGGGCAACGGGGCCTCCACGCTGGCTGCATCCGCTATCTCTGTTGCCGGGGCCTCGGGAACCGCTTCTATAATCATCGCCTCCACTCGCTTCTCGACCACCACCTCACCGGTCTCATGTGCGGGGTCAGAAACGACCTCCTCCTCCACGATCACCACTGCAACGGGTGTCGTATCCGTCTTTTGTTCTGCGGCAACAGTCCCGGCACCGCTCTCTTCCGGCGCCGTCGTCCCAGACGATGGGGCTGCTTCACTCCCAACCAAACCCGCTGTCGGGGCCGGCTCGTGGCTGTCAGCGGTGGCGCCTTCGCTCACCACCTGAGCCGTTGTCTTCTCCTCGGTAGCAGGCGAACTCTCCTTGTTGGCCAGGTGCCGGACATACATGAACCCGACGATGATAATCACAATCCAGACACTCGTTTTAAACCAGAATCCCATTGCGCTCCCACCGGTGGCGGACGGGGCGTTGGTGCTTGCTGATGACATGCTTGATCTCTCCTTCGCTGTTTCCTGAGTCCGGGCTGGCTCTGCCAATACAGCACTCCTCCCCTGCGCCCTCGCAATGGCCGCTGCGCCGGCAGGTGCCTGACTGGAAGAGTGTTTGACCTGGGCCGGCTGTTTCACGCTACCAGCTGTCGGCGTTGGGCTGGATACAGATCCGTCGGCTCTCCCGGCACTTTCAGCCTGTCCGGCAGCAGCCCCTTTTTCCACCAATTTCTTACTGGCAACCTTTTTTCTGGCAGCCTTTTTCTTCGATGCCTTCTTCTTGGCGACTTTTTTTCTGGCGGCCTTCTTTTTTGCGACCTTCTTCATGGCAGCCGCTGCCTCTTCTTCCTTTTCACTAGAAGGGTTTTTGCGCTCATTATTCTCTGCCATAACGAAGTTCCTGCATCTGAACACTGAACAAGTAATATTTGTAGAAGAATAACCCCCTCTTTTGCAACCGAATATGAGCTGGATCAATTCTCCAGTCACCTGGATCCTCAGCCCTAAGTGTTAAAATGCGGCTATCCAGGCGGATAACAGCAGGCGCACCCGTTCCATTCCCCCCACCAGATTGCGTTCGATTTCCGCCATGGTTATCTCACCTTCGCCCCGTCCCGCCGCCCGGTTAGCCACCACAGCACAACCCGCATAGCAAAGTTCGAGTTCTCGAGCCAGTGCGGCTTCCGGCATCCCGGTCATACCCACAAGGTCACATCCATCCCGCTCCAGCCGGTTGATCTCCATGGCACTCTCCAGCCGCGGCCCCTGAGTCGCCCCATAGGTTCCGGCGTTGATGACCTCGACTGCAGCCCTCTCTGCCGCGACAATCAGGGTGCGGCGCAGTGACTCGCAGTAAGGGAGGGTAAAATCAATATGGGTAATCTCTGAGAGGTCCCCTTCAAACAGGGTGTGCTCCCTCCCGTAGGTATAGTCGATAATCTGGTCGGGGATCACGATAGTTCCAGGCCCCATTTCCCCATGAATTCCGCCGACAGCGGCTACACCGACGACACGGGTCGCTCCTGCCTGCTTCAATGCCCAGAGATTCGCCCGATAGTTCACCTGATGCGGGGGGATCGTATGCGCCTCACCATGCCGAGGCAGGAACAGTATGCGTCTCGCCTGAAAGGTACCGTGGATCAGGGGAGCCGAAGGCCGCCCGAACGGCGTATCCACCTGCTCTTTTCTGACGATCTCCAGCCCTTGCATGCGGTCGAAGCCCGACCCGCCAATAACCGCCAGCTCAGTCATTACGATTTATTACCCCCCGTTTCGGTAAAGGCAATCATGTTCCAACCCCGAAAAAAAGAAAAGGCCGATTGCGCCCAAAGCACAACCGGCCTCACTGTTCTCTTAATCTGACCTAGGTATCAAAGCTTGTCCGCATTCTCCGCCAGATATTTCGCCACACCATCCGGCGAGGCAGCCATCCCCTTGTCGCCCTCTTTCCAGCCGGCCGGACAGACTTCACCGTGCTCCTCGGTGAACTGCAGTGCCTCTACCATACGCAGCATCTCATCGATATTGCGGCCCAGGGGCAGATCGTTGATAACCTGATGACGGACCACGCCATCCTTGTCGATCAGGAATGAACCGCGGAAAGCAACCGCTCCGTTCGGCGTCTCGACGTCGTAGCTTTTGCAGATCGCGTGCGTCAGATCGGCAACCAGCGGATACCGAACCGGGCCGATGCCACCCTCGTTTACCGGGGTATTGCGCCAGGCATTGTGGGTATAGTGGGAGTCGACAGAAACGCCTATTACCTCCACACTACGTTTGGTGAACTCATCCAGGCGATGATCGAAGGCGATCAACTCAGATGGGCAGACAAAGGTAAAGTCCAGGGGATAGAAGAAGATAACGGTATATTTGCCGTTTGTGGCCGCTTTGAAATTGAAAGCATCAACGATCTCGCCGCTGCCCAGTACCGCGGGGGCAGTAAAATCCGGCGCTTCACGTCCAACCAGTACACCCATGTGTGTTCCTCCGGGAAAATATAATCAGATGGTCGACTCCTGCTCTAATTATTGGTATTAGACAGAGTCTCAAAAACCGCGGATGCGTATCCTACGATGATATTTCCCGGTAATCAACTCTGTTAATCAGAAAAAAATGCCGGCATACGCCGGCATCAAAGAGCTTATTATTTTTATTTGTAAATCTTGATATTTACCCTGCAGAGGCCGCAAAGACCCCGCTCTCCTCCAGCTTGGGAAGTAAAACTTCCTGTTCCCGTTTTATCCGGGTATCGATCGCCTCAAACACACTCAGCGTCTCTTCCATAAAGGCACCGGAAAACTCGAAATCACAATCCTTCAGCCATTTCTGGTGATACTTTTCAAACTGTTTCCGCAACGGCTTTTCGCCACTGATGAATCCCCAGGCCAGGGATTTCAGTTTCGGGTCTTCATGGGTGAGCAACGGTGGGTAGAGTCCTTTGTCCTCCGCCGCCAGATGGTCCTTGAGTTTCTCACCAAGCAGACAGAGGTGCTCATGCGCTGTCTTGGCATTTGGTCCAATCTTCAGCTGCTCGGGCTTCAACATCGCCCTCAGATCGCTGATCATTCCCAGAAGCTCATCCTGCCTCTGTCTGAACTCGTTGAGTTTCGACATACTTCGCATCCTCCAAATACAAGCTGTAACAGTTACATTTATCGCATTTCAGCGGACTGAACTGGAAGCACCCCTCTCTGAAAAGGGCCACTGGCCGATCCTGCCCAAGGGAAAATTCCCAACACCTGCAGGGAAAACCCCGATATCCTATAAGTGCTTTCTAATATACTGTTTTTCTTTATGTTTTTTTCATTTCCTGCAGTGGCCCTATATGTCTCATATCCCATACTTAAATGCAACCTAGATCCTGCAAGTGATCGTGCTTACAGAGTGCAAGATATTGATTCGTAAAGCGAATTTTCGACCGCGTGGAATCCTTATTGTGATTTCCGAGGGAGTAAATATCGCTATACGGATCAAGAGCTTGTGCTATGTGAGTGTGAGCACTTGCAGGATCTAGGAGCCTGTCCGAGAATAGGAACCGTAGCGAGGGGAATTCATTTTGAGTCAGATTTTTCGATTAAATGAGGCGAATATTGGCCATATTTAACGAATTTAATCGGGAAATCTGGCCAAAATGAGTTTTCCGCAGTAGGTTCTCTATTCTCGGACAGGCTCCTAGGTGCAACCCGTTTACCTGGAGAGATCCAGGTCCAGCGACGGACTGACCTCGTAACCGGCCGCCATCTCCACCGCCTCCTTCCATCTGGGATCGAGGTGCATCTGTGCCCTGCTGACGGACTTTTTGCCATGCATTCTGATCAACCGCATTTGAGCGGCCGGATCGGTATACTGTTTCAGCTCACCCAGCACCTGGATCGCCCCCTCCCGGTCATTACAAACCAGCACCATGTCACAACCTGCCTCCAGTGCCATCTGCGCCCGCTCCCCGAAGCCACCCACCACGCCGGCCGCCGCCATGGTCAGGTCATCACTGAACACGACCCCCTGAAACCCCAGCTGTCCCCGGAGCACCTCCTCCAGCCAGAAGCTGGAAAATCCTGCCAGCATGGGGGAGGCCTGCACATAAATAACATGGGCCGGCATGATCGCCTCGATTCCGTAGTCGATGAGCCGTTGAAACGGCAGCAGATCCTCCATCATCACATCTTCAGGCCGCCGTCTGTCCACCGGCAGGGCCAGATGCGAGTCCTCCAGCACCCCGCCGTGACCTGGAAAGTGTTTGCCCACAGCTGCCATTCCGGCCGAATGCACACCCATCATCCAGGCGTGGGCCAGCTCTGCCACCACTGCCGGCTGGGCATGGAATGCCCGGTCCCCGATGACACCGCTGACCTCGATATCCAGATCCAGCACCGGTGCAAAACTGAAATCGACCCCGGCTGCCCGCAATTCCGTGGCCATCAGCCAGGCGATGGCCCTGGTTGTCTGCAGGCTCCGCTTTGAGTTACGGGTATAGAGTTCCCCGAACCAGGCTGCCGGCGGCAAGCGGGTAAACCCTTCCTGAAATCGCTGTACCCGCCCTCCTTCCTGATCCACGGCCACCAGCAACGAGGGTTCCCGCAGGGCATGGATCTCCGTGGCCAGGGATGTCAGCTGCTCCGGCGATTCGTAGTTGCGGCTGAACAGGATAACTCCCCCCACCACCGGGTGACCGAGCAGATCCCGCTCCTCTGCCGAAATGCTGGTACCCGCCAGATCCAGCATCAACGGGCCATGGCTCATGGCTCACCCCCCAGCGCTCTGTCGAAAACCATCCGAATAGCTCCTCCTTCAGTTTTTTTCTGTCGGTCCGATAAGGGTTATGCCTGGAATTTATCACAGAAATGGAATCGATAGATGCGGACCAAGACTATCCTGCTGCTCACCTGTTCTCTGCTCTTCTCTGCCGCGCTCATGGCGGCAGACGAGGAGTCGACACCCGCCGAGGCACTTTACTATAAACTCTCCCCTTCTCTGGTCACCAACGTGCAGGGCCGGGTCAAGTACATACGCTGCGATATTCAGCTGATGACCCGGGACCAGGCGGCCGTAGAGGATTTAAAACTACATGCCCCGGCCATCCGGCACGAGCTGCTGCTGCTGTTCAGCGATCAGCAGGGCGAGGCACTGAAAGAGCCAAAGGGTAAGGAGAAACTGCGCAACAAGGCCCTGGCAGCGGTACAGGGGGTCATGCGAGAGCTGACAGGGGAAGAAGAGGTCGACGACCTGTTCTTTACCAGCTTTTTCGTTCAATAGGGATGCTCGTTATTCGTTTTCAGCCTTGACCGATCTGGGCATACGCACATCCATGTAGTCCCGTAGTCGGTCCCCCGTCAGATTGACCGCCAGCACCACCAGCATCACCGCGATACCCGGTGCCAGCACCATGTGAGGCGCAACCAGCATGTAACGGGCCCCATCCCGGATCATGCTGCCCCAGGAAGCCTCCGGGGGCTGTACGCCCAGACCGAGAAACGACAGTCCCGCCTCGGCAATCACCATGGAGGCGATCCCGAAGGTTGCCTCAACGATCAGCGGCGAAGCGATCAGGGGCAGCAGGTGGCGCCGCACGATGGTGACCCGCCCTGTTCCCAGAGCAATGGCCGCCGTCACGTGATCCCGCTGTTTGAGCGACAGCACCTGCGCCCGGGCAAGCCGGGCGTAGCCCACCCAGCCAACGATGGAGAGGGCGATGATGACGTTGTCCATTCCCGGCCCCATCACGCCGGCCAGGGCGATGGCCAGCAGGATACCGGGAAAAGCGAGAAATATATCGATTACCCGTATCAGCATCTGGTCCGCCATCCCACCGGTATAACCGGCAAACGCCCCCAGCAGGGTACCGATGACCGCCGAGATCAACACCACACCCACAGCGACGAAAAAGGAGGTGCGTGCGCCCATGATCAGGCGCTCGAAGATCGAACGGCCCAGATCGTCACTGCCCAGCCACACAGTCTCATTCGGGCCGGCGAGTATCCGTTGCAGTTCGATCTGGTCCGGAGACAGCGGCAGAACGGGTGCCAGCAGGGCAGCGAGCCCCCACAGCAACAGGACCAGCAGCGGCAGACCAAAGCGCATCACCCTCCCTTCCCCAGACGTATGCGGGGGTCGATCCACGCGTAGACCAGATCGGTGAAGGTATTGACCAGCACGTAGCTGAGACTGATCAGCAGCACACACCCTTGCACCACCGGGTAGTCGCGCTTCTGGATCGATTCGATCATCAGGGAACCGATTCCGGGCCAGGAGAAGATGGTCTCGGTGATCACCGCACCGCCCAGCAGTGCTCCCAGCTGCAGCCCCAGCAGGGTGATTACCGGAAGCCAGGCATTGCCCAGTGCGTGACGCCAGATCACCTGCCACTCGGGCAACCCCTTGGCCCGGGCGGTACGCACGAAGTCTTCCCCCAGCACCTCGAGCAGGCTGCTCCGTACCATGCGTGCCAGCACCGCGGCGAGGGCGGTTCCCAGCGTGATCGAGGGCAGGATGAAGCTGGCCCAACCTTCACGGCCACTCACCGGCGTCCAGCCAAGCCAGAGAGAGAACACCAGGATCAACATAGGCCCCATCCAGAAATTGGGGATGGAGATCCCCAGCAGGGAAAAGCTCATCGCCCCATAGTCCGCTGCCCTGCCCCTGTGGGTGGCCGCTATCACCCCCATGGGAAGTGCGATGGCGATGGCAAACAGCAGCGCCATGCCGGCCAGCTCCAGAGTGGCGGGAAGCCGCTCTGCCAGGAGGGTGGCTATCGGACGACGAGAGTGGAGCGAGGTGCCCAGGTCGCCCTGCAGCAGTCCCTCGAAGTAGTGGAGCAGCTGAAGCAGTATCGGTTTGTCCAGGCCCAGCGCCGCCCTCAGGGCCTCACGATCCGCCGCCTGAGCAGACTCCCCCAGCATTACCTCCACCGGGTCACCAGGCACCAGGTGGATCAGCAGGAACACCAGACACACCACCCCCAGAACCACCAGCACTGCACTCAGAAGGCGGGAGAACAGATAACTACCCATCCCAGCGCTCCCGGATATCCACTGCTGTCCCCACCGTCACCTGGTCGAACAGTGCGATCAGCTCACGGTTGCGCATACGTATACAGCCGTGGGAGCGGGGCTCACCCAGGGGCTCCGAGTCGGGGCAGCCGTGTATGTAGATGAATCGGCGCAGGGTGTCCCTCGAACCACCCCGGTTGAAACCGGGCTCGCGGCCGCTGAGCCAGAGAACGCGGGTCAACACCCAGTCCCGCGCCGGCTGCAGCTCCCGGAGTCTGGGCGTGTAACGCTCTCCGGTCGGACGACGCCCGACGAAGACACTGTTCTCGGGCTCACCCGCCCCGATTCTGGCCCGTATGACGTGCCTTCCACGGGGCGTACAGCCGCTGCCGTATTCCTCACCCGGCCCGTTGCGCCCGGTCGACACCGGATAACGCTGCAGCAGATCGTTCCCCGAATACAGGCGGAGGCGCTGGCGTGCCAGATCGATCACAATATGCCGACTCTCCTGGTCGTTATGCATCTGCATTAGAGCTATCTTTGTAACCATTCACGGGATCATAATGACATTTAGCCGCGGATTGACGCGGATCAAACAGGGATTGATTTGATACCACAAGCCTAATTGAATGCTACTTTTTTGATGCCGATGTTGATTTGCGCTCAGCCTCCATCGCAGTAGCCTTTGTTTATCAAATCCATAACAACATCCGTGTGTAATCCGCGTCAATCCGCGGCTATTTTTTTGTTCTTAAACCTAGATCCTGCAAGTGATCGTGCTTACAGAGTGCAAGATATTGATTCGTAGAGCGAATTTGCGACCGAGTGGAATCCTTGTTGTGATTTCCAAGGGAGCAAATATCGCTATACGGATCAAGAGCTTGTGCTATGTGAGTGTGAGCACTTGCAGGATCTAGGTTAAACGCATAAATGCCACATCCCGTTATTCGGTGACACGCTCGACCTTGAGTAACCCATCATAATTCCCGTCGCCGGCAATGTCATAACCGGTGATATCACGGCGGTGCACGAACAGCTGATCTTCATACCAGAGCGGGAGATATGGAAGATCGACCAGCAGAAGTGCCTGCAGTTTCCGGTAGATCGGTGCCTGCAGAGAGATGTCACCCGCCGCCTCCGCGGCCTCGATCAGCCGGTCGACCTCGGCACTGTGATAACGCCCCCGGTTGGCGCCACCCGGGGGCAGAGAGCTGCTGTGGAAAATATATCGAAACAGATCCGGTGTACGGACGCCAACCCAGGTGAGGCTGTAGAGTTGGAACCGCCCGGTCTTGATATCGCCAAAAAAGGTGCCCCAGTCGTAACTCCTCACCTTTACCCGGATCCCCACCCGAGCCAGCTGGCTCTGGATGATGGTGGCGATGCGGACACGAAAGGGGTCACTGGAGGTCTTGTATTCCAGCTCCAGCGGGTGGCCGGACCCGTAACCCGCCTCCCGCAGCAGCTCCCGCGCCTTCGGCGGGTCGAATTCCACCGGGCTGAGCCCCCTGCCACCAGCCCAGTGTTCCGGTGGCAGCAGGGCCTGGGCCGGACGGGCACCCCCCTGCATCAGGTATTCGATGATCGCATTCCGATCGATGGCGTGGGCGACGGCAAGTCTTACCCGCAGCCTGCCGGTATCCCGGTTCTTCAGGTTGAAGCCGATGTAACTGAAGTTGGTCCCTGGCGCACGGGTCACCACCACACCCTGCTGCCGGGCGAGAAAGGCGGCCAGTTCCGGAGGAAGATCATTCTGCAGCATATCGATCTCCCCCCTCAGCAGCTTCATGATGCGCACGTTGGGGTCCTTTACCTGCAGGAAGCTGAAGTGCTGGGCATCACGCAGGCGCTGTAGAATCAGTCGGCCTTCGGTGGGCCAGGCGACGAAACGAAACGGGCCACTGCCCAGGGGGCGGCTGTTGAACGGATAGGATCGGGCCGCCTCCTCTTTGGGGACGATACCCACCCCCAGGTAAGCGGGAAACAGGGGATCTGGCCGCCGTAAAAAAAAATCGATCTCCTCGCCGGAGGGGGTTTCGATGCGGTCGATGATGGAGAGAGTCGTCCGATGGGGCGATCCATTCTCCGGATCGAGAACGAACTCGATGGTGGCCTTCACGTCTCCGGACCCCAGCCTGGACCCATCGTGGAAACCACGCCGCTGCGGATTCAGAAAAAAACGATAGTGGTCGGATCTTAGCCGCTCCCAGCGGGCGATACCGGGTACCGGCATCCCGGCGTCATCCAAATCCACCAGACGGTCATAGAGCAGCCGGTTGATTCGTTCTGAAGAGGCATCCGTGGCCAGCCTGGGGTCCAGGCTGGAAGGCGCACTGGCCAGCCCCATGCGAATCGTGTCAGCCGGAGGTGGGGAAGAGCAGGCGGCAAGCACCAATAACAGCAACACCCCCAGGAGACCAGGGCTTCCTGTGGCTGAGATGAGGCCTCTTATCATTAACCCGTAACCGTTCATGGGATTACAAAGACATTTAGCCGCGGATTAACGCGGACCAAACACGGATTGATTTGATCAATGGGGTCTGGATCAATGGGGTCAGACTCGATTGATTCAGAAAATTGAAACGGTTTCAGAAACGGCTGCAAATCAATCGAGTCTGACCCCATCGACCCCTGAAAATGGATCGCGATGTTCACCGGGAAGCAGCCCTGCCAACCTTGCATGCTCGACCGAGATGCTGAGCGCCTCAAAATTCTGTCGGACAACAATCTCCGAGAATCGCTCCGCTATTTCCACGGCCCCTGGCAACTTGCCGATCCTAACTTTGGTCGATATCTCCCAGGCCGAAGCCGCACTTACGAATACAACTGGGCTCTTATCGCCAATCGAAGAGCGGGCCGTCAATGACAGTCGATGGTCGCCATCCAACCACCACAACAGTGCGTGTGTATCGAGCAGGAGTTTCACTTCTACTCCCAGGCCGCCAACTCTTCCTCAGGTAACGGTTCAAAGAATCTCTCATCAACAGTAGCTCTCCCCTTCAGCGCGCCAAAGCGACGGCCATTTTCAAGGGGTTCGATAGCCGTGAGGCGAGCCACCGGTTTTCCAGCACGGGCAATGATAACCTCTTCACCCTTCGATGCGCGCTCGATGAGTTTTGAAAGGTGGGTTTTGGCATCGTGGATATTCACTTGAGTCATAACAAGGCTCCAGATTAGTTAGTCAACCTTGATTAGCTAAGTTTAATCATCCTCGGTGGGGTGTCAACCGGGTAGAGCGATGGGGTCAGACTCGATTGATTTGTAGCTGTTTCTGAAACCGTTTCGATTTTCGGTCACCTCCGCGCAGTTTCGGCGCAGCTTGTCGAGCCAACATTGCCTCGATTCGTTTGCGGAACCTGTCGTTGCCCAGTACCCAGGCCTTATTGGTTGCTTCGCGCAGGGCTGCCAGGGTTGTCTCTGGAATGTGGGCGTCAAATAGCGCACGGTACGCGGCCTGGCGAGCGTGTTGATCCATAGCCAGACTGCGATACAACGGATGTTCGGTGAGGAGATGGTCCAGCTGACCAGCGCCGTTGTGGCAATAACTGGACCAGGGATATTCTGCCGGATGGACGACCATGCCGGCACGTACCGGATTTAGTTCAATGTAGCGGTAGCAAATCAGCAGATAGGTCTCAGCATCGATCACTGTGGCCTTGTACCGCCCTTCCCATAACGTCCCGGTGCGCTGGTAGCGATAATTGAAGTATTGGACATATTTGCGCCCCAAAGACTGCATGACCCGGCTAATGGTGTTCTCAGTGGTGGGGGTCATCAACAGATGCACATGGTTGGTCATGCAGACGTAAGCATGTACGGCGCACCCGAAGCGGCAGCAGGCATCGGTAAGCGTATCCAGATAGAACCGGTAGTCCTGCGCATCGACAAACGTGATGTCGCGGTTGTTACCACGCTGGATGACATGCTGTGGCTGCCCGGGCAGGCAAAAACGTCGGTGTCTGGCCATCGGTGTACCTCCCTGTACAGTGTGATGGATGGATGTCAGCGTCAAATTGTCAGGTTAGAATAACAAACTCCCGATGGATCAATCGAGTCTGACCCCATCGATCCCGACCCCATCGATCCCATCGATCCCATCGATCCCCCCTGCCGAAGCGGGCTGTATCCACCCAAAGCAACTTGGGCTACAATGTAGCTCACTAACTTGGAGGATGAAACCATGCCCGAGAATGCTGTTGTCCGTGCTCGGATTGACCCGCACATCAAGGAAGAAGCAACCGCCGTGCTGGCGGCGATGGGGCTGACCGTGTCCGA
>JAUXBK010000056.1 GCA_030619405.1 Sedimenticola sp.
ACGGAGAAGGAAAAACAGTGAGTTGCATCACTATTCAAGATGCTGAGCCAGTGCAAGATGCTTTTCACTTGTGCCATATGCACTGGCCCGCTGTGAGAATGCAGCTTCGCACACACTATAGGCTTTTGTTTTCCAACATATTTTACTCCGCGTCTTCGCGTCTCCGTGTGAGATATATCAATAGCGAGATTTGGGTAACGGCATGACCCTACGGGGCTGAGTCAGAAGCCAGAAGTCAGGGCGCAGAAGACATAACTGGCTCCCACGCAAAGCGTGGGAGCCTTCCCCGCGACGCTTTGCGTCGCCGGGTGTTACGAGAGAGTGGGGTGGCGGGGGCGCGGAGCGCCCGTCTGCGGGTTCCCACGCAGAGCGTGGGAACCAGGGCTCAGTGAGCGAATGCGTACTACGGCCGCACTCTACGACGTCTTCGTCTCCTCCTTCGGCGCCTCTCTCCGCCCATACCCGAAATAGGGCGACAGGGTACTCTCCATCAACTGCTCGATCGCCTCCACCTGCTGGTCGTCGAAGTAGTCCAGGTAGCCTCCCACTTTGGCCCGTCTGACCTTGAAACTGTTCGGGTTGTTCTTGTCTTTGGGGACCATCCTGCCGCCGCTCAACCAGAAGGTGTTCTTCTGCTCCATCTTCTTCATGTTCTCGTAGGAGGAGTACTCCACCGCGTCCTTTATCTGCTCGTCGGTGGCGGGGCTCCCCATGAACTCCATCAGCCGGCGCAGGGTTCCCTCCGGGTCCGTTCTCAGGTCTTCATAACGGAGCAGGAAGAAACTCTTCACCTTGTCCGCCTCACTGGCCCACAGGTTCATGAAACGGATGATGTGGGGCAGGCCGGCATCCTCGTCCATGATGAAATCGAAGATGCCGACATCAGCACCTTCCCGCGGGTACTTGTTGAGCACTTTCTTGCCCGGCTTCATCCGGTACTGCCACTGGAAGAACTGGGAGACCGCCACATCTCTCGGGTCCCGCGCCAGCAGCACCACCTCCTTGTCGTAAAAATCGACCTTGGAGTCGGTGTGGTCGGTGTAGTCCTTGATGTAGTTATCGTGGGTGAAAAATATCTTCGGGATAGCGGCATTCATGCTGTGGAAGTTATCGAAGCCGATCATGGCGCGCTCTGACAGTCCATACATGGTTTGGTAGACCCGTGAGAGCATCACCCGGACCCAGGTGCGGCCGCTCTTTCCGAAGGAGACGACGACGACATCCGACGCCTTCAGTTTGCGGACCTGTTCGCGCCCCCGTAGCCGGCGTTCCGCCGCGACCTTCTTCTCTTCCGGCTGAAATATCAGCACCCCTTTGAGCAGTCTGCGGGAGAGCTTTTTCCAGACCGAGCGTGCGCCCTGTTTAATCGTGTGTCTGATTTGGAACATAATAATTAAGACCGGGATAGTGGAGTATGTTAACCAAGTGCTTATATAGTAAACTCCTCCCATATTTTTACCAAGGCAATTTGGCGCCTGCGATCAGGACCCCAGGGTGAAACCGTGCCCTGGGGTGCCCGGGCAGCGGGAAGCGCGGCGAAACGAGTGGGCAGAGTCCGATGTTTAAACTGAACGACAGTGTGAAGAAGGTGATGATCATCGGGTCGACGGCGGTGCTGCCAGAGTCCCTGCGGGTATCCGCCCGGAAGCGCCTGCTGGGACGCCTGGAGGTGAATATCGCAAAGCGCTCCCGGCTGATCATCATCGCCCATCCCAAGTGTGGCAACACCTGGCTCAAGGTGATGCTGACACGCCTCTATGCCAACCGGGAAGGTGTCTCGGATGAAGCGTTCGCCCGCTACAATCTGCTGGCCGACAGTAATCCGGCGATCCCCCGTATCGCTGCCACCAACGGCTGGTACAGCTACGAGGGTGAGGTCGGCAAACTGCTGCTCCCGGATGACAGGGATACCCCGCTGAAACAGAAGCCGGTGGTACTGCTGGCACGTAACCCGGCGGACATCGCCGTCTCCTGGTATTTTCAGTTCACCAAGCGCCAGTCGCGCCACAAGCAGGAGCTGATCAACCATTTCATCGACCACCCTATCGACCGAAATCGGGTCGAGATGTGGGACTTCGTGCGCAACAGCGACATCGGATTGCCATTCCTGATCGAGTTTCTCAATACCTGGGAGCAGCGGCTCGACAGCCTGGAAAAAGGGATGCTGATCCACTATGAGGACCTGCGCACCCGGCCTGCCATGGTGCTGGACCGGGTGACCCGGCTGATGGGAGATGAGTTCAGTGACCAGGAGATTCAGTCGGCGGTGGCGTTCGGCTCCTTCGACAACCTGCGGCAGCTGGAGGCGGAGGGGTTCTTCCGCCAGGGTGGTTTGACCCTGCGCAACGCCAAAGACCCGGAGAGCTTCAAGGTCCGCCGGGCCAAGATCGGTGGCTATCGAGACTATTTCACCCCGGAGCAGGTGGCGGAGATCGAGGCGTTGATGGCGGAGCGGCTCTCCCCCTCTCTAGGCTACACCGGCAGCGGTCAGCCTGCGGCGGAGAGCTCGGCCTGAGGAGGAGCGAACGATGACCATAGAGGGTGTGATGGAGCGGTCAGGTCCCGGCCCGGCGGAAGCGCCCCGGGTGTGGCTGCTCCTGGGGGACAAAAAGGGCGACAATGGCCAGGTCCACACTATCGAGGAGGCGCTCGGCTGGCCCTGTGAACTGCGCCACATCCAGGTGCTGGACGAGTTCGTCTTCGGCAAACCCCGGGTGGGCCCCACCCTCTACCATATCGATCGCGACCGGTCGGACCCGCTGGAGCCACCCTGGCCGGATCTGATTATCACCGTCGGGCGCCGGCCGGCCAACGTGGCGCTCTGGATCAAGGAGCAGTCCGGGGGTCGCACCCGGATCGTGCTGGTGGGCAAGCCCTCCGGGATGATGGATAGCTTCGACCTGATCGTCGCCAGCTCGGAGAACCGCTTTCCGCCACTGCCCAATGTCCTCCCCATCTCCCTGCCCCTGATGCGGGTGGACGAGGCGGCCGTCGCTGCGGGAGCCGAAACGTGGCGTCAGCGTCTGGAGGCACTGCCACGGCCCCTGATCGGTGTCATGGTAGGTGGCCCCACGGGCCCCTACGTGTTCGACAGCTCGGTCACCGACCAGCTGATCGCGGCGGCCCGGCAGGTGGTCTACCGGGGGGGCACCCCCTATTTCACCACCAGCCGCCGGACCCCGCCGGCACTGGTCAAGGACCTGCAGGAGCGGCTGCCGGAGGATAGCCGGCTGTTTGCCTGGTCTGCGGATGCGGAGGAGAACCCTTACATGGGCCTGCTGGGGTGCGCCGACGGATTTATCGTTACCGGGGACAGCATATCGATGCTGGTAGAAGTGGTGCGCCTGCACAAGCCCTTGGCCATCCTCTCCCTGCCCACCAGCCTGCTCGGCAGTGTGGATCAGTTACGCCGGTCATTGGCACGCTGGTTGTTCGCGCCGGTGGACGACTCCGCTGGCGGGTGGCTGCGCAACCTGCTGGCGCGGCTGGTCTACCAAAGCGGTTTCATCACCCACACCCGGGATTTCCGAGCCTTCCATCAGATGCTGATCGATCGGGGGCTGGCGGTAGAGGCCAGCGGGGAGATCCCGCCCCCCTCGGGCGAAGCGCCGGATGATGCGAAGCGGGTGGTGGAGCGGATCCGCGCCCTGATGCGTCAGCAGGAAAGTCCAGGAACGTAGCAAGGATGCAGCGCAGCGGAATCCGGGGATGCCGTGAACAGACTGGTTTGAAAGAGCAACCGAATTTAGCCGAGGATTGACGCGGATAAGACACGGATTTTAAGATGTTCCAGGCTCTCATCCGCGTTCGATCCGCGTCAATCCGTGGCTTGAGGGTTTTCTGCCCCTAACCGGTGTTCGATTTCTCGGTTGGCTGACTCTTTTCTCCCTCCCGGGTGCGGTAGCCGAACACCGGGTCCAGATCCTCTTCCACCAAACGGTCGATGACGGCCGCCTGCTCGTCGTCAAAATAGTCCCGGTAGCCGCCCACTTTGGCCCGCCGCACCTTGAACGAGTCGGGGTTTTTCTTGTCGCCGGGTCTGACCCGGGCGCCGCTGGCCCAGAAGGTCTTTTTTGTCTCCATCTTCTTCATGTTGTCGTAAGAGGCAAACTCCACCGCCTGACGGATCTCCTCATCGGTTCCGGGGGTGCCAACGAAATCGAACACCTGTTTCATCACCCCTTCCGGGTCCTTTCTCATATCCTCGTAGCGGATCAGCAGCAGGTCGTGCCGGTCGGGGGAGAACTTTGCCCAGCCATTGAAATAGTCGACGATCCGCGGCACCCCCACTTTCGGGTCGGTGACGAAGTCAAACAGGGAGATATCCGCCTCGTGGGGGGGGTATTCGTTCAGCAGCTTCTTGTGTGGGCGCATGCGGTACTTCCACTGGAAGAACTGGGATACAGAGACATCCCTCGGGTCTCGCACCAGCAGAACCACCTTTTTCCCCTCGAAGTGGCCCAGCGTGTCCCAGTCCCGCAGGTAGTCGCGCATGTAGTTGTTGTGGCTGAACAGCACCTTGGGGATAGCCGGGTTCTTCCGGTTCAGGTTGTCGAACTCGAGCAGATAGCGTTTCGGCAGCCCGTGTTTTATCTGGTAGAAGCGCGACAGCATCACCCGGAACCAGGTACGCCCGCTCTTGCCCCAGGACATGAGAATCCAGTCGGTCTGCTGGAGTTTGCGATACTCCTCCTTGCCCCGCAGGCGCCGCTCGATGGCAATTCTTTTGTTTTTGGGGAGGAAAAAAAGTGCCGTAATGATGGTGTGTCGGCTTACAACTGCCCAGATTTCGCGCATGCCACCCTCTATTACCCCTCTAAGTAAAAGGGTTTTTATTTGATGTATATCAAAGTCAGATCTAGCAACTACCCGCATGATACCTGTACTGAAATCCTAATGCATCTGCGTCGGCGGGGTTGTTATTCCCCTGCTATAATGGGCGCTATCCGCCGCGCCGATGCCAAATTTGATAGTGTTGCAGCAATAACTGGTTAATGGTGGCTTTAAGAATATGGCTATTTTGAATCTCAAGACACTGGACGATTCACCGCTGCAGCGGGATCCGTACGAACACCTGGTGGTCAAAGGCGCGATCAGCCCGGAGATGATCGAGGAGCTAAACCGCGACTATCCGAAGATCGACAAGCCGGCGAATTACCCGCCGGAAGAGCTGGAATACGGCCCTCGCTTCGCACAGCTGCTGGAAGAGCTGGACAGCGACGAGTTTAAGGAGCACGTGGCCAGAAAATTCGAGGTGGATCTGAGCGGGGCGATAAAAACCATTACTGTGCGCTCTCTGTCGGAGCCCAGCGACGGCAATATCCATACCGACCACTGGAGCAAGATCATTACCCTGCTGGTCTACTTCAACCCCGAGTGGGAGCAGGAGGGTGGCCGCTTCCGGGTGCTGCGCTCCCCCAGCGACATCGAAGACTATGTGGCGGAAGTCCCCCCCATGGCCGGCACTATCCTGGCGTTCCACCGCAATGATCACTCCTATCACGGGTACAAGAGTTTCCAGGGTGAACGGCGCATGGTGCAGATGAGTTGGGTGAAGCCCAGCCGTTTTGCCTGGTATGCCCAGCAACTGGCCCGTTTTGGCACCCACACTGCCAAGCGGATTTCGCGGATGTTTTGACCTTTTTGGCAGAGGGGGGCGGCGGCCAGGGAAGGCGCCCATCCTTGATGTGGTAGAGACCTGCAATCCCGCCCGCCTTCCCCCCCTGTCAGACCTCAACACCATGATTAGATCATGGATATGTAACTCATTGAGGTTTAATAAAAAACATATCTTCAGACGAAAATTGGACACTCTGCAACAAGTACAGCCCGTTGCCGGCACAACAAAACGACAGGATTAACAGGATTGCCCAGGATTTACAAGATTACACAAACCTGTAAATCCTGTAAATCCTGTCCATTTATTGAGACGATTTTGAACGGAAATGGCGAGGTCTGCCTGTGGTGATCCAGGCCGGTTTCTTGTAGAATCCAGCCGTGCGTCGCGGGTGTTGTTCAATGGTAGAACCTCAGCTTCCCAAGAATAGGGATGGGGTAGTAACCACCTGATACACTCGCCAATCCTCACAATGGAGTTGATGAGGATAACCAGACTGAAACTGATATCAACATTAAGCGGGTATCGTATATCGGTATTACCTTGGCTTCCCATGCCAAAGAGGCGGGTTCGACTCCCGCTACCCGCTCCAGTTTCCATTCTCCCCGCTCTGTCCGTCACCCGCACACGCCCGGCCTTTTTTCTTGAAGAGGCGGGTTCGCCCACCAATGGCGTGTATAATCCCCAAAACCTCCTCGTGAGTGATCCCGATCCCACGAAGGAAGGTGTTCCAAGCACCGCAGCCCCAAGATGGAGCGATCCGCTCTCGGCTTTCGATATAGGCTTGCTGCAAGCCGGCGTCATTAAAACTTACTACCTGGGTCCTGCAGGTGGTCATGCTATGTGCGTGCGAATACTTGCAGGATCCAGGTACTACTCTAAACAAGAAACAAGCAATCTAGGAGAGAGAGATTCATGGGGCATAAGTTACCCACGCAGATCATTTTGGTTGTCCTTCTATTGCTGTCAGGCAGTTGCTTGTCTGTTGCCGCGGATTTGAAAGAACCGGCAAAGAAAGCGCAGGCAGTCACGACGGCAGATCCCGACATACCGGTGGATGAGCTGGAGATAGTGCTCAATCCCATGACCGAGGACGAGCTTTTCGTTGAGGCCGACGGCTGGCTCGGGCTGGTCAAGGGGGCCGCGCAGAAGGTCAGCACAGAGAAGTTGAAGGTCAAAAAAGAGACCAGGGCAATCGAGGCGGCGCAGGCCAAGCAGGAGGAGACGGAAGGGAAGGAGCACAAGGTCGCCGAAAAGGTCGAAGAGGCCAAGCAGGAAGATAAGGTCGAGGTGCTGGACAAGGTCACAGAACTGCGGGGGATACGGACTGCCCGTATTGACCGGCTCAACGCGGTGCTCGCTGCGATCAACGCCAAGATCGGTCTGGGCGAGAATGGCATCGAACAGGAGAAGGTGCTGCCTTACCGGCGTTATATCGATACGGTCAGCGGGGTAAAGGTCGATATCACCGACTGGCAGGCCGCATCGACCACCATCCTGGGCTGGCTCACATCGACGGAGGGAGGTCTCCGCTGGGCCAAGAATATTTCGATATTCGTGGTCACCCTTGTTGCGTTCTGGATTCTGGCCAAGCTGGTGAGCCGGGCCGTCAGCAAAGGGCTCTCCGCCATAGGCAACCTCTCGGTGCTGCTGACCAAGTTCATCATCGACATGGCCCGCCGGGTGATCATGGTCATCGGTATCATCGTCGCCCTGGCGGCGCTGGAGGTGAACATCGGCCCGCTCCTGGCAGTCATCGGCGCCGCCGGCTTCATCGTCGCTTTCGCGCTGCAGAACACCCTCTCGAACTTTGCCAGCGGCATCATGATTATGTTCTACCGCCCCTTCGACGTGAACGATGTCATCGATGTCTCAGACATCGCGGGTACGGTCAAATCCATGAACCTGGTCAGCACGACCGTAATGACTTTCGACAACAAGCAGATGATCGTGCCCAACAACTCCATCTGGGGCAACGTCATCACCAATGCTACCGGCAGTGACCAGCGCCGGGTGGATCTCACCTTCGGTATAGGCTATGAGGATGATATAGCCAAGGCGCAGAAGGTGCTGGAGGAGATCGTGGGCGGGCACCCCCTGGTACTGAAGGATCCGGCACCGGTGATCCGGCTGCACGAACTGGCGGACTCCTCGGTCAACTTCATCTGCCGCCCCTGGAGCAAGACGGGAGATTACTGGACAGTCTATTGGGACGTGACCCGGATGGTGAAGGAGCGGTTCGATGCGGCAGGGATCTCCATTCCCTATCCCCAGCGTGACGTGCACATCCTGGCCGATCAGCCGCTGCTGGCAACCCTGTCCCCGCTCCAGGAGAAATCGGTCTCAGTTTCCCAGATGGAGGCTGGCGCCCAACAGTCGGAGAAGCAGGCCGGCTTGGAGGCGGATGACGACAGTGCCAGCAGCAGCGAGGGATAGGGTAGCGTTTGAAGCCCCTCTATCAGGCCAGAGACCGAATCGAAGCTCAGCTGCTCAAGGACTTTTTCGCCGGCTATCATATCCGGGTGCTGGTTCAAGGCGAATATCTGAGCGGTGCGGCCGGGGAGCTGCCGGTGATCCAGTTTCCCCAGTTGTGGGTGCTGGAGGAGCGAGATTATGCTCGGGCGAGAGAGCTGATAGCGCTGTTTTTCGAGCGTGATGCAGATGGCGAGCCGTGGCAGTGTCCAAAGTGCGGGGAACGGATGGAACCGCAGTTTCAGGTCTGCTGGAACTGCGGTTTCAGAAGGGAGTGACGCCCCTGTGGAGGACCAGGCCTGCTGAGCTGCCTGGCCGACGATAAATGCGATAGGGAGGTTTGTAATGGGCAGACTTTTCAAATATCTGGGCTGGTTGATCGGACTGGTGGTGCTGCTGGTTGTAGCCGCCGTGGTGGTCCTGCCGATGGTAGTGGATCCCAATGATTTCAAGGGCCAGATTATCAGCCGAGTGGAACAGGAGACCGGGCGGAGCCTGAAGATCGACGGTGATCTGAAGTTGTCGGTCTTTCCCTGGCTTGGCATCGAGATCGCGGGACTGGAGCTGGGTAATGCCCGGGGGTTTGGTCCTGAACCGTTTGCGATGGTGAAACGGGCAGCGGTACGGGTGAAGCTGATGCCCTTGCTCAGCCGCCAGCTGGAAGTCGACACCATTGGGCTGGATGGGTTGGTGCTGAACCTCTCCCAGGCAAAGGATGGCCGCAGCAACTGGGCGGACCTGGAGCAGCGGGGTGAGGCGCCCACGCCAGAGTCTGAGGGTGATTCTGGCGGAGAGAAATCCGCTGGCAGGCTCTCGTCACTGGCCATCGGCGGTGTCAATATCTCGGATGCAAAGGTAAGTTGGGACGACCGGCGCAGTGGACAGCAGTTCATCATCGACCGGTTCAATCTGAAGAGCGGGGTGATAGCCATCGACCGCCCGGTCGACCTGCAGGTGGCCTTTCGGCTCGACAGCAGTGAACCCCCGCTCGAAGCAGAGATCGACATGGCGGGCCAGGTAACGCTGGATCAGCCGGCGGAACGGCTCGATATCAAAGGGTTGCAGCTGAAGCTGGTGGCGCAGGGAGCGGCGCTGCCAGCCGGAAAAGCCGAGGCTGAGCTTGCCAGCAACGTCAGCCTGACCCTCGATGGCCGTCTGCTGGAGGTCCGGGAATTGCAGCTGAGATCCGGGGAACTACAGCTCTCGGGTGATCTGAAAGGGCAGGATCTCAATACCTCACCCACATTCAGCGGAAACTTCAGGCTGGCAGAGTTTGACCTGCGCCAGTGGCTGATCGACCAGGGAGTTCAAGTGCCGGTCACGGCGGATCCTGCCGTGTTGACCCGATTCAGCGCCCAGGCTGTATTGAAAGTGAAAGCTGGGGCGACCCGTATCGAATCGCTCGAGATGCAGTTGGACGACACCCGGCTCAGCGGCTCAGTAAAGCTGCAGGGTGCCGCAGTCGGGTTCAATCTGAAGCTGGATGAGATCGATCTGGATCGCTACCTGCCGCCGCAAAAAGAGCCGAAGGAGGCCAAGCCGAAAACCGCCTCCAGTCCGGCTGTTGCCGGTGGTACTGGGAAAGATGAGGCGCTGATGCCCGTTGAAACCCTGAGACAGCTGAATCTGGACGGGGTGTTGAGTATCGGTCAGGTCAAAATCATGAAACTGCTGGCAGAGCAGATCGATCTGACCGTAAAAGCCAAAGATGGTCGCTTGACCCTGGACAAACAGATAAAAAAGTTCTACGCGGGAAGTTATAAAAGCAGTCTGGGGCTGGATGTGAGGGGCAAGGCGCCGCTGATCAAGGTCGATACCGTGGGAAGCGGGATCGCGATCGGCCCGCTGCTCAAGGAGATTTCGGGAGAGGACCGGCTGACGGGAAAGGGGCGTTTCGACGCCAAACTCAACACGCGGGGCAACAGCATCGAATCCATCAAGGCTGCACTGGGCGGGAAACTGGCTTTCCGTTTCGAGGATGGGGCGGTTAAAGGGTTCAACCTTGCCCGCACCATCCGGGAGGCGAAAGCCCGCCTCAAGGGCAAACCCCTGCCGGTAAGCGACGAACCGGTACAGACGGACTTTTCCGAGATCAGTGGCTCTGCCGTTATTCGCAAGGGTGTTCTCGACAACCGGGATCTGCTGGCCAAGTCCCCTTATCTTAGGGTGACCGGGGCGGGCAAAGTCAATCTGGTGCAGGAGACGCTTGACTATACTGCCAAGGTGGTCATCGTCCACACGGCCAAAGGAACGGGCGGCAAGGATCTCAAAGAGTTGGAGGGCATACCGATTCCCATCCACCTGACCGGCTCTTACCTCTCCCCCAGTCTGGATATCGAGTGGGGAGAGGTGCTGACGGAGACCCAGAAGGCGAGACTGGAAAAGAAAAAGGAAAAATATCAGCAAAAACTGGAGAAAAAACTGGAGAAAAAGCTGTTCAAGCTGTTCAACTAAAGAGGGTCAGTGGGGGGTCTTGTTGCTCCTCAGCCGCCGCTTGAAAAATGCCATTGGTTTCTCGGCTATAATCAGGAAGGGGATTCTACCAGGCTGACGGTATGTCGGTTGGGGATCAAATTTTAATAATCATGGAGAATAACGAATGTCAAAAAAAGCGTTACTGAAGTTGTCTGGGATAGCACTGGCGTTGGGTCTGGTAACCGGCTGCGCCACCACCGATGAACTGAACGCGGTGAAGGCCCAGGCCGCGAAAGCCCAGGAGACGGCAGACGCGGCCATGACGGCTGCCAACGAAGCAAATGCCAATGCTGATATAGCAAATGTCAATGCTGTTGGTGCGAGCGAGCAGGCGGCGGCGGCCATGGATGCCGCCGGTGCGGCTCAGAACGCAGCCGATAACTGTTCCGAGCGTTGTGACCGGATGATGGAAAAGGCGATGGCCAAATAAACACCATCGATTCAGAAAACCCCGGGGCTGCTACGATAGCCACCGGGGTTTTTTTTATCGCGTGGTCGGGATCGGGACAGGGTACCCCAGGTGTTCGATGGCCGCCTCTTTCAGGCTCTCCCAGTCGGGTTGGCGCTCCTGCCCCTTCAGTTTGGCAACCACAGTGCTGACCAGCGGTGTAAAATTGATACCTGCCTGACTTTCTTGCTCTGATAGTGGCGAATGGGCCTCGATCAGCAACTCCCCGTCCATCCAGCCGACTTTATAGGGTACATCGATGATATTGACCGGAGTGCCGACGGGGATCCTTGGGAACAGAAAGTCGATGTCTTCCGGGTAGAGACGGATGCAGCCGTGGCTGACCCGCATGCCCACCCCGTACGGCTTGTTGGTGCCATGCAGCAGATATCCGGGCATGCTCAGGTACATGGCATAATCGCCGAGTGGGTTGTCGGGCCCAGGCTCGACCACTTCAGGCAGAGGGTCGCCCTCGGCTTCAGCCTCCCGGCGGATCGATTCGGGCGGGCGCCAGCTGGGTTTTTTCCGTTTGCGCACGATCCGGGTGCTGCCGGTGGGTGTGGACCATCCCTCCCGGCCGATACCCAAAGGATGGGTGATGACCCGGTTCTCTCCCTTCGGATAGTAGTAGAGTCGCAGTTCCGGCAGATTGATTACCACCCCCTTGCGGGGCGCGGGCGGCAGAATATAACGCGCGGGCAGCAGGATCTCAGTACCTTCACCTGGAAGCCAGGGGTCGATCCCGGGGTTGGCATCGACCAGCGCCTGATAGCCCAGGTCGTTGACCCGGGCGATGTCCGAAAAGGTGTCCTCATAGCGGGTGGTGACAGAACGAACCTCCCCCACCACGTCTTGTCCCGGCGGGGGTAGTGGAAAGCTGGTGGCGCCGCCCTGGAGCGGGAACAGCAGGAGGGTGAGTCGAAGCAGACCGGACAGCAGGGTCTTCACTCCTGACCACCGGCAGTGGATGAGAACTTGTCGCATAAGGCGATGGTAACCGAGCAG
>JAUXBK010000065.1 GCA_030619405.1 Sedimenticola sp.
CCGTATAGCGATATTTACTCCCTTGGAAATCACAATAAGGATTCCACTCGGTCGCAAATTCGCTCTACGAATCAATATCTTGCACTCTGTAAGCACGATCACTTGCAGGATCTAGGTTAAAATTCAGGATCCCAGCCCACGATCAACCGACCCTGCTGCAGATCCACCTCACCGATGACGCCATCGGTAAACGGGATCAACCGTTCGCGCTCACCCAATACCACCATGACATCATTGGCACCGGTCTGAAACAGACGTTCCACCCGCCCCAGTTCCACCCCGTCCCGGGTGACCACCTGGAGCCCCTCCAGATCGATCCAGTAATACTCGCCGGGGGGGGCGGCTGGCAGCAGGTCGCGGGGCACCCCGATATCGGCACCCACCAGCTCCGCCGCCTGGTCACGGTCGCTGCACCTTTCCAGGCTGGCGACGATGCCCCTACCCTGGGCGCGCCCTTCCCGGACCCCGTACTTCACCCACCGCCCGGATCGTTTGAGGTACCAGACCGGATAGCTCAGGATATTCTCCCTGGGAGACGTGTCCGAATAGACCTTGACCCAGCCCCGGACCCCGAACAGGCCAGAGACCCGGCCTAGAACGATCCACTTTTTATCCTGCTCAGCCACCGGGCTTCCGACCAGGCCCGTGGTGCGCCCTTCAGCCGAGCCCACAGATTCTGACCGTCAGCTATTCAGGCAGCGGCAGATTCGGCCGCCTTGGCGGCCTGCTTGACCAGTTGTTTCACCCGCTCGCTGGCCTGAGCACCTTTGGAAACCCAGTAATCGACCCGTTCCCGGTCGACCCGCAGGCGCTCTTCCCCACCTGCAGAGATGGGGTTGAAGAACCCGATCCGCTCGATATAACGGCCGTCACGGGGACTCCGGCTGTCGGTCACGACGATATGATAGAACGGCCGCTTCTTGGCGCCCGTCCGTGAGAGGCGAATGGTAACCATATCCTACCCTTAAAGTTGATCCTATACGCACCACCGGCCAACCAGCCGGCAGGAGGTAAACCGGGCATTGTACGCGATTTTAAAAAAAAGTGAAGTAGAAAAGCAGGACCGAGGATAAAGGCGGGACCGAGGCCCTCGGAAAAACAGGGCCGAGGAAAAGCCCGTTTGATCCCCTCACCCTGCCCCTCTTCCCTCGGAAGATGGTTGAGGCGAGGGGATAATAAAACCAGCACCCCGGTTGATGGGTTTTCAGGTTTTTCCTTTTCTGGAACCAAGGGTCAAGGACCAGCGATTAAGCGAGTCTTCGACCTCATGAAAGATTTTGGGACATCCAAGTCCCTAAAATAGATTCGGCCTTCGACAACCTAATTTGTGCCCCGGCCGTCACTTCGCTCTCCATGGCTGGCAGCGCAAGTGCTGATGCGTGGGTTTGGACTGGTTTTATCTTTTCCTCGTACCTAGTACCTCGTACCTAGTACCTTTCTTCAAAAAGGCATTCCCCCCGGCCCTGTCATCCTCCCTTTCAGGCCGCGCATCATCTTGGCCATGCCGCCGCCCTTCATTCTCTTCATCATCTTCTGCATCTGAGCGAACTGCTTCAACAGTTTGTTGATCTCCTGCACCCGGGTACCGGAGCCGAGGGCGATGCGGCGTTTGCGGGAGCCTTTGATGACGTTGGGGAAGCGCCGTTCCTGGGGGGTCATGGAGTTGATGATGGCAATGGTGCGACCGATCTCCTTATCGTTGACCTGGTTTTTCACATGGTCGGGGACATCGCCCATGCCGGGCAGCTTGTCCATCAGGGCGCTCATGCCCCCGAGCTTAGACATCTGTTCCATCTGTTCCTTGAAATCTGTCAGATCGAAGCCCTGGCCTTTCTGCATCTTTCTGGCCATCTTCTGGGCCTTTCCGTGGTCCACCTTGCGATGCACCTCTTCCACCAGGCTGAGTACATCGCCCATGCCGAGGATACGGGAGGCCATCCGTTCGGGGTGGAACGGCTCCAGGGCGCTGGTTTTCTCCCCCACACCGAGGAACTTGATCGGCTTGCCGGTGATCTGCCGGATGGAGAGTGCCGCCCCGCCCCGGGCATCGCCGTCGGTCTTGGTCAGAATGACACCGGTGAGCGGCAGCGCTTCATCGAACGCCCGGGCGGTGGTGGCCGCATCCTGGCCGGTCATGCTGTCCACCACGAACAGGGTCTCCACCGGGTCCAGGGCGGCGTGCAGCACCTTGATCTCCCCCATCATCTCCTCGTCGATGTGCAGCCGGCCCGCGGTATCGACGATCAGTACCTCTTTGTACTCTTTGCGCGCCTGTGCCAGAGCGTTACGGGCAATGTCCAGTGGCTTCTGGTCCGGGTTGCTGGGGTAGAAGTCCGCACCCACCTCGGTCGCCAGGGTCTTCAGCTGATCGATGGCCGCGGGGCGATAGACATCGCAACTCACCACCATGCTCGACTTCTTTCCACTCTCTTTCAGCCAGCGGGCCAGTTTGGCGACCGTAGTGGTCTTACCGGAACCCTGCAGACCGGCCATCAGTATCACCGCTGGCGGTTGGGCCGCCAGATCGAGGGATTCATTGGCCTCGCCCATCACCCTGACCAGCTCGTCGTTGACGATCTTGATCAGCACCTGACCGGGGGTGAGACTCTTCATCACATCCTCGCCCAGGGCCTGCTCCCGGACCCGGTCGACGAGGCCGCGCACCACCGGCAGCGCCACATCCGCTTCCAGCAGGGCCATGCGTACCTCGCGCATGGTCTCCTTGATATTCTCCTCGGTCAGCCGCCCCTGCCCGCGCAGCTTGTTGAGCACACCGCCCAATCGTTCGGTAAGATTGTCAAACATGTATGATCCGTGCCTCGATCCAGGATCCAGGGCCGTGATGGCCTGGCGATTCGAGCCATTATAATGATTTTGCGAGCGTTCGGCAGTCAGAAGGCAGAATGGGGCTGCGGCGGGTTCGGGAGAGCTCCCTCGTTCCCGTGACGCTCCGGCGTCGCATGGCAGCAGCACCCTGACCCGAGCATGGGTTCCCACGCAGAGCGTGGGAACCAGTTGCACCACGGTTCATTCCCACACCACTACAGCGAGGCGCCGGTTTCCCAGGCCCTGCCACTTTTCACCATCACCCCGACTGTGCGATTATCATGGCGTTATGAACAGCTTCCTTCTCGCCATCGCCGCTGTCGTCTGCTACCTCGTCAGTGCGCTCATCATCGCAATGCGTCTGTTCCACAGCGGCAACGACCGGCGGATCCCCCGCCACGCGGGCATCGCCCTGGGGCTGGTGGGTGTACTGCTGCACGGGCTCTTCCTCTACCAGCAGGTGGTCACCGACAACGGTATCAACCTCGGGTTCTTCGATGCGGCGTCAGTTATCTCCTGGACTATCCTGCTGATACTGCTGCTCTCCGCCATTCCCAAGCCGGTGGAGAACTTAGGGATAGCCCTGCTGCCCCTGGCCGCCCTGACCATTCTGTTGCAGCTCCGCTTTCCCTCTTCCATGTTCCTGGCGCCCGATGCCCCGTGGGGTCTGCGCATCCACGTCCTGATCTCACTGCTGGCCTACAGCCTCTTCTCCATGGCCAGCGTCCAGGCGATCCTGCTGGCGATCCAGGACCACCACCTGCGCCACCGTCACCCGGGCGGCTTCATCCGTTCCCTGCCACCACTGCAGACCATGGAGGAACTGCTGTTCGAGATGATCGGGACGGGCTTCATCCTGCTCACCCTGGCCCTGATCAGCGGGTTCATGTTCCTGCAGGATATGTTCGCCCAGCACCTGGTGCACAAGACCATCCTCTCCATCGTCGCCTGGCTGGTGTTCGGCGCCCTGCTGTGGGGGCGGTTCCGCTACGGCTGGCGCGGCCAGAAGGCTCTGATCTGGACGCTGGTGGGGTTCGTGGTGTTGATGCTGGCCTATTTCGGCAGCAAATTCGTGATTGAAGTGGTGTTGAAGGGGGGTGGGACGGTCGGGTGAAAAAACAAAAACACATCACACCCAACCCTTGGTCCTGTTTCCAGGCTTGCTCTACGCTGTACCCACAAGTAGGGTAAATGGCAGCCCTAACCCTCCCATCAAAACCTGTTGCTCCTAGGAGCCTGTCTTTCCTAAGGTCCTGTCTTTGACCTAGGTCCTGTCTTTATTCCTGGCCCTCTGTTTTGATCTTTCTTATCCGGATCGACAGCTCCTTCAACTGCTCTTCGCTCACCTCCGAGGGGGCTGAGGTGAGCAGGCAGGCGGCGGTCTGGGTCTTGGGGAAGGCCATCACTTCACGGATGGAGTCGGCGCCGGTAAGCAGCATCACCAGGCGGTCCAGGCCGAAGGCGAGGCCGCCGTGGGGCGGGCAGCCGAACTTCAGGGCGGTGAGCAGGAAACCGAACTTCTGCTCCGCCTCCTCTTCGCTGATCCCCAGCAGCCTGAAAACCTGCTGCTGAACTCGTTCACGGTGGATACGGATGGAGCCACCACCCAGCTCGGTGCCGTTGAGCACCATATCATAGGCACGAGAATGGCAGGCGCCGGGGTCTGTCTCCAGCAGTGCCAGATGCTCCTCCTTGGGCGCGGTGAAAGGGTGGTGCAGCGGGGTCCAGCGATTGGCCTTTTCATCCCACTCGAACATAGGGAAATCCACTACCCAGAGTGGATGCCAGCCGGGTTTCATCAGCCCCCGGTCTTCACCCAGCTTGACCCGCAGAGCACCCAGCGCCTCGTTGACCACACTCGCCTTGTCGGCACCGAAGAAGATCAGATCACCATCGGTGGCACCGGTGCGCTCCAGGATGGTCTTAACCGCCTCGTCCGAGAGAAATTTAACGATCGGTGACTGCAGCCCCGCCTTGCCGCTGGAGGCATCGTTCACCTTGATGTAGGCCAGACCACGGGCACCGTAGATACCGACAAATTTGGTATAGCCATCGATCTCCTTGCGGGTCAGCTCGCAACCACCCGGCAGGCACAGAGCGGCCACCCGCCCGCATGGGTCGCTGGCAGGTCCGGAGAAGACCTTGAACTCCACCTCCTGCATCAGGTCACCCACATCCACCAGTTCCAGCGGGCAGCGCAGGTCCGGACGATCGGAGCCGAAACGGCGCACCGCCTCCTGATAGGTCATGCGGGGAAACGGGATCGGCAGATCGTCACCCAGCACCTGTTTGACCAGCTGCCGGATCATCTCCTCCATCAGATCGATGAACTCCCCCTCGTCCATGAACGAGGTCTCCACATCCAGCTGAGTAAACTCGGGCTGGCGATCGGCGCGCAGATCCTCGTCCCGGAAACAGCGCACCACCTGATAGTAACGATCCACACCCGACATCATCAGCAGCTGCTTGAACAGCTGGGGTGACTGGGGCAGGGCAAAGAACCGGCCGGGGTGGGTGCGTGATGGCACCAGGTAGTCACGGGCACCCTCCGGCGTCGCTTTGGTCAGCATCGGGGTCTCGATATCGAGAAACCCCTGGTCGTCCAGGAACTGCCGCAACTGGCGGGTGATCGCCGAGCGCAGTCGGATGTGACTCAGCATCTCCGGGCGGCGCAGATCAATGTAGCGATAACGAAGCCGGACCTCCTCCGAGACATTTTCATGCTCGTCCAGCTGAAACGGGGGTGTCTCCGAGCGGTTCAGCACTTCCAGTTCCAGGCCCAGCACCTCCACCTCACCGGTGGCAAGATCCGGGTTGATGCTACCTTCGGGGCGAGCCCTGACCCGTCCTCTGATGCGCAGGACGAACTCGTTACGCACCTGCTCGGCGATGGAGAAGATCTCCTGAAGATCCGGGTCGTATACCACCTGTATCAGACCTTCCCGGTCCCGCAGATCGATGAAGATTACACCACCATGGTCGCGCCGGCGATGGGCCCAACCACAGAGTTCGACCTCCTGGCCGATATGAGAGGCATTGACTTGTCCGCAATAGTGGGTTCGCATGAAACCTGTCCCGTCAAACTGGAAAGAGGCCCCTTGTGGAGCGCTGAAGGGCGGAGATGTTAAGGTTTGGGCTGCTCAGGCGCAAGTTCCGACGCTTGATCGGGGGCTTTCGGCACCACTGCCCCCCTGAACATCAGCAGCTTCAACCCGTCGTCCACCGATATCATCAGTTCCACCACCTCCTCCTTCGGCACCAATGCTGAATCAGTCACCGGAACCGGCAGCCTTCGCCGGCTGCGTCTTTTCCTTCTTCTTCTCCGGCCTGGCGGATTCCTCGGGCTTGCCCGAGTCGTGCAGGTTTTTCTTGTTCCCCTTTTTGAAGTCGGTCTCGTACCAGCCACTCCCCTTGAGCCGGAAGGCGGCAGCGGAGATCTGCTTCTTCAGGGCGGGCTTTCCACACTCGGGACAGTCGGTGAGCGAGGCGTCGCTCATCTTCTGCAACACATCCAGCTCGTGTCCACAGGCCTCGCAGCGATATTCATAGATCGGCATCGATTAAATCCTCTTTGAGATGGCCCCTCATCCGCTCCATACTGGGTACACTGGAAAATATTCAAAGGATTTTATCACACCTAGATCCTGCAGGTAGTCGTGCGTACAGAGTGCAAGCTATTGTTTCGTAGAGCGAATGAAAAATTGCGTGGAATCCCTATTGTGATTGCCGAGATTTTTCATATCGCTATACGGGACAAGAGGTTGTCTCTGTGCGTGCGAATACTTGCAGGATCCAGGTCACACCGGAGGGACTTGGAAAATATTAAATTACGTGATTTGCGCCGGATAGGGCTTCGTCTTCAAGGGGCGCATACTCGTTGTATGTAACCCTTGGCGCAACACCGAAGACTGAGCCATAGACAAGCAAGGCGCGTAATTTAATCTTTTCCAAGCCCCTAAATACGTGATCGGCCCTATGCGGAGGGCTCCCGTTCCTCCCGCTGGCGGCGCAGCATCTCGCTCTGGCGCTGCAGCACGTGCCGGATCAGTACATCCCGGTCACTCTCACGCAAATGGGTGAAATTGACCCGGATGCGGCAGAAGCCATTGGCACCCGCTGTCTCCACCCGTTCGCAGGCCACCACCTCAGCATATATCAGCATTCCGGTGTAGGAGGGAAAGAGCAGTAGCTTCAGCTCGAGCACCCCGCCCACTGCCACCGGCTCGGGAGTATAGAACGCCAGGCCGCTGGCGCTCATGTTGACCGCCTTGGCCGGCTGCTCTGACAGGTCGGAGGTCTGGGCCAGGAAGGCCCGTCCCAGCAGATCGATCTTGCGGTCCAGTGCTTTCAGATAACGCGCCACATCCGGCGCATCCGATTCCACCTTGCGCAGAACCCCCGCCATCTCGTGGCTGATGGCTGCCAGACTGCTGACAATGGTGAAATCACTGTCCAGGTCCTGTTCCAGACGTTTCAGTTTTACCTCCAGCTCGCCCGCCTTGACCACCTGATAGCGCAGACTCACCTCGTCCTCGACCCGAAAAAACTGCCGCCGCTCCTGCTCCAGTTCCTGTGCCATTCTCCTGTCATCATTCATCATCGTTCACCTTCCTGCCCCCCATCCCCATCCAGCGGCAGCATCTCCCCACGATCCAGATCGTCACCCCGCTCGATGATCAGTTCCACCCTGCGGTTTTTGGCCCGGTTCCCCGGGGTATCATTAGGTACCAGAGGACTGGAGTCTGCATGCCCCTCCACCAGCACCCGGTTCTGGTCGATATCCGGGTTGCGCAGCAGGGCATGCACGACGGTAACCGCACGGGCCGAGGAGAGTTCCCAGTTGGAACGGAAGCGGCGCGTGGAGATGGGGATATTGTCCGTATAACCCGCCACCACCACCTTGCCCGGCGCCCTGGCGACCGCCTGGCTGATACGCTCCATCACATTCAGAAACCCGGGGTCCAGGGTGGCGCTGCCGGAGGAGAACGACCCCTTCTCCTGAATCCGGATGATGATCTTGAGGTCCTCGGTCTCCACACTGACCAGGCCTTCCGCGATCTCCTGCTTCAAAGACTCTTTCAGCGCTTCCGCCTCCTGCTCTACCTCCTGCCGGATCTTCTCGACCACCGCATCCACCATCGCGTCGCTGACCTTCAGGTTCCGCTTCTCCGCGTCGGTGGTCTGCTGGCGGATCTCATCGATCGGTGAGGGTTCGGTAACGGTGGCCGGTCTGAACTCCTGCTTGATGACACTGGTGCCCATGACGATCTCGTTGACCGGGATCTCGCGCTGCACCCCAAAGGCATCCTTCATCGACTCCGCTATCCTTTTGAAACGGATCGCATCGACCTCCGCAAACGAGAGCAGCAGCACGAAAAAGCACATCAGCAGCGACATCAGGTCGGCAAAGGTGGCCAGCCAGGGTGGCAACCCGGCATCGCACTTGGGGCAGTCGTCCGCCATGGGTCAGGCCTCCCCACTGCTATTCATCACTGTTGCTCACCCGCTTGCCGGATGGCAGATAGGTGCCGAGCATCTGCTCCAGCACCCGCGGGTTCATCCCCTCCTGGATGCCGGAGATGGTCTCCAGGATCAGGGACTTGTTGGTCTTCTCCAGCTGGCTGACCCGGGCCAGTTTATCCGCCAGCGGCTGGGCGAAGACGTTCGCGATCACTGCACCGTAAAGGGTGGTCAGCAGCGCCACCGCCATCGCCGGCCCGATACTGGCCGGGTCGGACATGTTGGCCAGCATCTGCACCAGACCGATCAGAGTACCGATCATACCCATGGCCGGCGCCATGATGGCCATGTTCTTGAACATGGTCTGGCCCACCTCGTGCCGCTGGATAGTGAGATCGATATCCTTGTTCAGTATCTTGTGGACCAGAGAGGGATCGTGACCATCGACACAGAGCCCGATACCTCGCTCCAGGAAATCGTTGCTGATCTCCTGCCCCTCCAGAGCCAGCAACCCGTTCTTGCGCGCCACGTCGGCCAGCTGTACCGCCTCTTCGATCAGTTTCCGGGGATCATCCGTCTTGTAGAAGAAGGCCCGCAGGGCGGTACTGAAAGAGCCCAGAAAATCCTTCAGCGACACCTGCATCAGCGTCACCATGAAGGTACCCCCGACCACGATCAGAATCGATGGGACGTTGACGAACAATATGATATCGCCACCGGTGGCGATGGCGCCGATAATGATGCCGAACCCACCGAGCAGTCCAATGAGTGTTGCAATATCCACTTGAGATGACCTCGACCTCCCCGCCCTTCCTGGTGCGGGAGCTGATGCATTGCTGTTTACCCGTGGCAAGGCAGCATCAGGCTGCCTGCTGCTGTTGATAACGGTTGCACACGGGAAAACTTTAGTTCTTGTATGATGGCAACGGCGCTGGAAACGGAGAGGATAAAGGCAGGACCGAGGACCCAGGAAAAACAGGGCCAAGGACAAAGAATCAAAAACAAGATAGAACCATTCTAAACCCTTGGTCCTTGGTCCTTGGTCCTGCCTCTAATCCTGCCTTTAAATCCTGTCGTTAAAATAGTCCTGCAGGAACTGGTCGAAGGGGATCTCGTCGGCGGCCTCGATCTCCGCCTGGCGTTCCAGGGAGATCTTGGCCTGCTTGCGGAAGAACTGCTCCCGCTCCGGGGAGAGGCTGAACCCGGCGAACCACTCCTGGTGCTGGAGCGAAAGGCGTCGGGCGAAATAGAAGAAGGGCTCCTGGTTGCGGCGCATCTCCGCCAGCATCATGGCGGAGGGGGTGCAGTCCGGGTCTTTCACCAGTAGCTGCTGCGCACCCAGGCTCTCCTGGAACGGGGTGCCCGGGAGGCTGGCATCCAGGGCCTCGCAGACCCCTTCCATCCCCCGCAGCAGCTCCCCGGCCCACGTCTGCAGCCTAAGTTCCCGGCCCTGGCGCAACAGGTAGAGCAACGGGTCCCGTCCCCGGTGGGCCACCCCCCCCAGATTCTGGTCGATCTCCCGCTGCTCCTGGACGTTTATCGGCGGGCTGTCCAGCAGCAGGCAGAAGAGCATGAAGACCTCGAGAAAACGGAGCTGCTCCAGGCTGATCCCAAGCGGGTGGAAGGCGTTGATATCCAAAGATCTCAACTCCACGTAACGTACCCCCCTCCGCTCCAGCGCCCGCACCGGTTTCTCCAGCCCCTCCAGGAGCTGTTTGGGACGTACCGTGCTGTAGTACTCGTTCTCGATCTGCAGGATATTGGCATTCAGCTGCTCATAGCGTTCACCATGCTTCACTCCGATCCGCTCCCACAGGGGTGACGGAGTCTCGATGGCCCGGCTCAGGCTGCGGATATAATCACCCAGGCTGTCATAGTTGGCCTTGATGCCGACTCCCTTCTCTTTGCTGTTGGTATAGCCGATATCACCCATCCGCAGAGAGGTAGCAAAGGGCCCGTAACAGGTGCCACTGTCGAACTCTTCCAGGGTGGTCTCCCGTCCGCCCAGGAACGATTTACATACGGCCGGGGAGGCGCCGAACAGGTAGGGGATCAACCAGCCATAACGCTGAAGGTTGCGGGTCAGCCCCAGGTAGGTGGTGTCACTGAACTGGCGCAGCGGGTGCCGATCCCCCTGCAGCGCCTGGTAGACCGGCCAGAACTCTGCCCGTGGAGAGTAGTTGAAATGGACCCCGGCGATCACCTGCATCACCCGCCCGTAGCGATGCCCCAACCCGCGTCGGTAGACAGTCTTCATGGTACCGGCGTTGGAATCACCGTAACGGGCGATGGGAATATTTGCCCCTCCGGCCAGTACGCTGGGCATGCTGGTGGCCCAGAGCAGCTCCCCCTCCAGGTTGTCGTAGACGAACTTCTGCGCCTCCAGCAGGAAATCCTGTGCCTCCCTCGAGTCGGGAAAAGGTGGGGTGATGAGCTCGATCAGGGCTTCGGAGTAATCGGTGGTGATATAAGGGTTGGTCAGCGCAGACCCCAGCGCCCGGGGATGGGGCGTCTGGGCGATACCCCCGTCCGACGATACTCGCAGGCTCTCTTTCTCGAGCCCCTTGAGACCGCGGTGGAGCAGTTCCAGCACCTCCGCACCAGAGAGGCGGGCGATCTGCTTTTCAACCGACTGAAGCAAGAGGGTCTCTTCCTGTCGGACAGAGGGCGCCCAGCCCCGCCTCGAAAACAGCGCGGCATGCCGATTCAAGAGATTGAACCAACAGATGAGCGGGCTTGCGCATGGTGAGAGAAATATCCGGCATTGGAGGCGAGATGCGATTATAACCTGCCACCGGGTTATTTTATTGGGTACAATTAAGAAGTCAGAAGTCAGAAGTCAGAAGTCAGAAGTCAGAAGTCAGAAGTCAGAAGTCAGAAGTCAGAAGTCAGAA
>JAUXBK010000021.1 GCA_030619405.1 Sedimenticola sp.
CGGGTATTTTGGTTGTCTGGAGTGCTACACAGCGTCCAATTATCGTCGAAATACCTCAGTCTAAACCAAGAATCAATGACTTATAACCCCATGATGTCGTCATGGTGTTGAGGTCTGTACATACGAAGAGTTCTTGTTTTCAACTGTTTCTTCGTGGTCTTCGTGCGCTTCGTGGTGAAAACCTTAGATTGAATGTCGGTACTATGTTGTCACGCTGAGAATCGCTGACTTTTTACGTTGAATCTTGACCTGCATCCGCAATATCAGTAAGTTGCACTGTTTGCTGATCTATGTGTCAGGGCTGGTTTCCCTTAGCCTGACTAAAACGTAGAACGAACGTTCATCCTGGATCACTGACGTCGGTGGTTTGCATCTGGCGCGTGGGAGGTCATTGTCGTGGAATTGAGTGGTGCCGAGATAGTCATTCAGTGTCTGAAGGACGAAGGCGTCGAACATGTGTTCGGTTACCCTGGCGGGGCCGTGCTGCATATCTATGATGCAATATTCCAACAGGATGACGTAAAGCACATCCTGGTACGCCATGAGCAGGGCGCTACCCACGCCGCGGATGGCTACGCACGTTCTACCGGCAAACCTGGGGTGGCGCTGGTTACTTCTGGTCCGGGGGCCACCAACGCCGTTACCGGCATCGCCACCGCCTATATGGACTCCATCCCGATGGTGGTTCTGACCGGCCAGGTCCCTTCCCCCTTCATCGGCAGTGACGCCTTTCAGGAGGTGGACACGGTGGGCATCACCCGTCCCTGTGTCAAACACAACTTCCTGATCAAGGATGTCAGGGACATCGCGGAGACCTTCCGCAAGGCGTTTTATATCGCCACCTCCGGGCGGCCCGGGCCAGTGGTGATCGATATTCCGAAGGATATTGTGGATCCAAATATCAAGATTCCCTACGAATACCCGAAAAAGGTCAGGCTGCGTTCCTACAACCCGGTGACCCGGGGGCATCTGGGTCAGATCAAGCGGGCGGTCAATCTGATGCTCGGTGCCCGGCGCCCGGTTTTCTATACCGGTGGCGGGGTGGTCCTCGACAATGCGGACAATCAGCTCACAGAGCTGGTGCAGACGCTCGGTTTTCCCATCACCAGTACCCTGATGGGGCTGGGGGCCTACCCGGGCAGTGACAAGCAGTTCCTGGGCATGCTCGGCATGCACGGCACCTACGAGGCGAACATGGCGATGCACGAGACCGATGTGCTGATCGCCATCGGCGCCCGGTTCGACGACCGGGTGACGGGGCAGATCGCCCAGTTCTGCCCCAATGCCAAGATCATCCACGTCGATATCGACCCCTCCTCCATCTCCAAGAACGTGCGGGTGGACATCCCCATCGTCGGACCGGTGAAGGCGGTACTGAAAGACATGCTGAAGGTGCTTGGGGAACACAAGAAGCGGCCCGATGAGGAGGCACTGAAGCAGTGGTGGGCCCAGATCAATCGCTGGCGCGGTACCCAGTGCCTCAAATACGACGAAAAGAGCAGCAAAATCAAACCCCAGTTTGCGGTAGAGACCCTGCACCGGGTGACCCGGGGCGATGCCTTCGTCGCCTCTGACGTGGGTCAGCACCAGATGTTCGCAGCCCAGTTCTACAGCTTCGACAAGCCCCGCCGCTGGATCAACTCCGGCGGCCTGGGGACCATGGGCTTCGGTCTGCCGGCGGCCATCGGGGTCCAGATGGCACATCCGGGTGCGGAGGTGGCAGTGGTGACCGGTGAGGCCAGTATTCAGATGTGCATCCAGGAGCTGGCCACCTGCAAGCAGCACGACCTGCCGATCAAGATCATGCTGCTCAACAACGGCTATATGGGCATGGTTCGTCAGTGGCAGGAGTTCTTCTACGACGGCCGCTATGCGCATTCCTATGTGGAGGCACTGCCCGATTTCGTCAAGCTGGCAGAGAGCTATGGCCATGTCGGCATGAAGATCGAGCGGCCGGAAGATCTGGAGGCGGCGATGAAAGAGGCCTTCTCCCTGAAAGACCGACTGGTATTCATGGATGTGATTATCGACCCGGCGGAAAACGTCTACCCGATGATCGAGGCCGGTAAGGGCCATCATGAGATGTATCTGCCCCCGGAGAGCGAGCTGGTATGAGACACGTTATTTCAATCCTGATGGAGAACGAGGCCGGGGCACTCTCCCGGGTGGCGGGTCTGTTCTCTGCCCGTGGCTACAACATCGAGTCCCTGACGGTGGCGCCCACCGAGGATGTCTCGCTCTCCCGCATGACCCTGGTGACCCGAGGTGACGAGTCGATCATCGAACAGATCACCAAGCAGCTGAACAAGCTGATCGAGGTGGTGAAGCTGGTGGATCTCTCCGAGGGTTCACATATCGAGCGGGAGATGATGCTGATCAAAGTGAAGGCGGAACGCGTCCACCGGGAAGAGGTGATGCGCCTGACGGAGATATTTCGTGGCACCGTTATCGATGTGACTGACACCAGCTTCATCATTGAGATGACCGGCAAGAGCAGCAAACTGGATGCCTTCGTCCAGGCGGTACACGAAGAGCTGGTGGTGGAAGTGGTTCGGACCGGGCCGTCGGGGATTGCGCGGGGAGCGAAGGGGCTTACGCTTTAGACAGAGGACAGAGTAGGGTTGCGACATGCCCTCCTGGTTCCCACGCTCCGCGTGGGAACGAGGGATTCTGACTTCTGACTCCTGGCTTCTATCTAACTTTCGATAAATCTGGGGAAACGCCATGACAATGAACATCTATTACGATAAAGACGCCGACCTTTCCCTGATCCAGGGACGCAAGGTGACCATCATCGGTTATGGCTCCCAGGGCCACGCCCACGCCAACAACCTGAAGGATTCCGGTGTCGCCGTCACCGTTGGCCTGCGCCCGGGCTCCGCCTCCGCCGTCAAGGCCGAGAACGCCGGCCTGGCCGTCAAGCCCATTTCGGAGGCGGTCGCAGAAGCAGACGTGGTCATGGTGCTGGCCCCGGACGAGCACCAGGCGGCGCTCTATCGGGATGAGATCGCCCCCAATATCAAGCAGGGTGCAGCCCTGGCCTTTGCCCACGGTTTCAATATCCACTTCGAGCAGATCGTTCCCCGGGAAGACCTGGATGTGATCATGATCGCCCCCAAGGGCCCGGGCCATCTGGTCCGTTCCACCTACACCCAGGGTGGGGGTGTGCCCAGCCTGATCGCCGTCTACCAGGACGCCTGCGGTCAGGCCAGGGATATCGCCCTCGCCTATGCCTCGGCCAACGGAGGCGGCCGTGCCGGCGTGATCGAGACCAGCTTCAAGGAGGAGACCGAAACCGATCTGTTCGGTGAGCAGACGGTGTTGTGTGGTGGCACCACGGCGCTGGTCCAGGCCGGGTTCGAGACCCTGGTGGAGGCGGGTTATGCACCGGAGATGGCCTACTTCGAGTGCCTGCACGAACTCAAGCTGATCGTCGACCTGATGTATGAGGGTGGCATTGCCAATATGCGCTACTCCATTTCGAACACCGCCGAGTACGGTGATCTCACCCGTGGTTCCCGGATCATCACCGAGGAGACCAAGGCGGAGATGGGCCGGATCCTGAAGGAGATCCAGAACGGTGAGTTCGCCCGAGAGTTCATTCTGGAGAACCAGGCCGGCCAGGCCACGTTGAAGGCCAAGCGACGGATTGGTCGTGAGCACCAGATCGAGGAGGTGGGGGCCAGGCTGCGTGACATGATGCCCTGGATAGCGGCCAACAAGATCGTCGACATGAGCAAGAACTGATCCGCAGCCTCTCTCGTTCCCACGCTCCGCGTGGGAACGCCTTCCGCGGCGCTCCTGCGACGTCTGGTACCAGGCACACCCTGCCCGCAATGGGTGCCGGATTTCAAGAGCTATCAGGATTTGGTTTTGGAGTGAATCAGACCGATCATCTATAATCCAGAATCCACCCTCCAACAGCCGAAACGGACATGCCCGAAACAAACCAGAGACCGAGGCGCGGCCGAGGTATTTACCTGTTGCCCAACCTGTTCACCACGGCGGCCCTGTTCAGCGGCTTCTATGCAGTGCTGGCAGCGATGAGCGGCAAATTCGAACAGGCGGCGCTGGCGATCTTCGTCGCCATGATCCTGGATGGACTGGACGGCAGGGTGGCGCGGCTCACCAACACCCAGACCGCCTTCGGCGCCGAGTATGACAGCCTGTCGGATATGGTGGCCTTCGGTCTGGCGCCCTCCCTGGTGATCTACGAATGGGCGTTGCTGGACCTCGGTAAGGCAGGCTGGATGGTGGCCTTCATCTACACCGCGGGAGCGGCACTGCGACTGGCCCGTTTCAACACCCAGCTGGGCAGCACCGACAAACGCTACTTTCAGGGTCTGCCGAGCCCGTCCGCGGCCGCCATCGTTGCTGGCAGCGTCTGGGTCGGTGAGGAGTACGGGGTGGCGGGTGGAGATGTTTCGATCCCGGCCGCCCTGCTGACCGGTCTGGTCGGACTGCTGATGGTCAGTAACGTGCGCTACAACAGCTTCAAGGAGCTGGATTTTCGAGGCAAGGTCCCGTTCGTCTCCATCGTGGCGATCATGCTGGTGTTTGCCATCATTATTCTGCAGCCGCCGCTGGTGCTGTTCGTAATCTTTTTCGCCTATGCGGTATCCGGGCCGGTACTCACCCTGTTTCAACTGCACCGTCACCGGGCAGAGCGCCGCAAGCAGGTTTCGTCGGATGATTAACCTTGGGGAGCCGTGAGAAATGAGTGATCTGAACAAACTGATTATATTCGACACCACCCTCAGGGATGGTGAACAGAGCCCCGGCGCCTCCATGACACGGGATGAGAAGATCCGCATCGCCAAGGCCCTGGAGAAGATGCGGGTAGATGTCATCGAGGCCGGCTTTCCGATCGCCAGCCCGGGCGATTTCGAGGCGGTGCAGGGGGTGGCCCGGACCATCAAGAATAGCACCGTTTGCGGGCTGGCGCGGGCATTGGAAAAGGATATCGACCGCGCAGGCGAAGCGCTGAAGGAAGCCAGCTCCGGGCGCATCCACACCTTCATCGCTACCTCCCCCATCCACATGGAGCAGAAGCTTCGAATGACGCCGGATCAGGTGGTGGAGCAGGCGGTCTCGGCGGTCAAGCGGGCCCGGCGTTTTACCGACGACGTGGAGTTCTCCGCCGAGGATGCCGGGCGCTCGGATATCGATTTTCTGTGTCGTATCTTCGAACAGGTGATCGAGGCGGGCGCCACTACCATCAACGTGCCGGATACCGTCGGCTATAACCTGCCGGGACAGTTCGGCAACACCATCCGTCTCCTCATGGAGCGGATACCCAACGCGGACCGGGCCATCTTTTCAGTGCACTGCCACAATGACCTGGGGCTGGCAGTCGCCAACTCGCTGGCGGCCGTGGCCAACGGGGCACGGCAGGTGGAGTGCACCATCAATGGCCTGGGGGAGCGGGCCGGCAACGCCGCCCTGGAAGAGATCGTGATGGCGGTTCGCACCCGGCGCGACCAGTTTCAGTGCGATACCGGGCTGGACACCACCCAGATCGTCCACTGCTCCCGCATGGTGTCAGGCATTACCGGGTTTCCGGTGCAGCCCAACAAGGCGATCGTGGGGGCCAACGCCTTCGCCCACGAGGCCGGCATCCACCAGGATGGGGTGCTCAAGAGTCGTGAGACCTACGAGATCATGCGCGCCGAGGATGTGGGCTGGTCTCGCAACCGGATGGTGCTCGGGAAACACTCGGGGCGTAACGCCTTCCGGGTGCGACTCCAGGAGTTGGGGATGCAGTTCGAGAGTGAAGAGGAGCTGAACGATGCCTTCCGCCGGTTCAAGGAGCTGGCAGACAAGAAGCACGAGATCTTCGACGACGATCTGCAGGCACTGGTGAACGATGCCGGCTTCAGCGCCGAGAACGAACGGATCAAGCTGGTCTCCCTGCGGGTCTGTTCCGAGACCGGTGAGACCCCCGAGGCCACCGTGGTGCTGACTCTGGATGGCAGCGAGCAGGCGGACACGGCGACCGGTGGTGGGCCGGTGGACGCGACTTTCCGGGCGATCGAGTCTATCGTGCAGACCGGCTCCCGGTTGGAGCTCTACTCGGTCAATGCTATCACCAGCGGTACCGATGCCCAGGGCGAGGTGACCGTGCGGGTGCAGAAGGGTGGCCGCATCGTCAATGGCCAGGGCGCCGACACCGACATCGTGATCGCCTCCGCCAAGGCCTATGTCAACGCCTTTAACAAACTGCTGCAGAAGGAGGAACGGGAGCACCCGCAGCAACCCAGTGTCTAACCCGGCACCAGCTCTCCTTTTCAGGAGTGGCTTTAGCCGCGAATCACACACCAGGGGTCGGAGTCAAACCGCGCAAGGTGCAGTGGTAATAGCGACAGGATCAGGGCGGTTTGACTCCGACCCCGTCGACCCCGTCGATTCACGGCAACAGGGCCTGTGCGAGTATGGATGAAAAGCTACGAAAACAGTATCTGGCGACGATGGGCATCCAGAACTGGGTTGCCCGGGAGGCTGAAGCTGTCGTGGAGCAGCAGCCAGAGAGCGTGGAGCCCCCGGTTGACAGCGCTGCTCCTCCCCCTGAACCGGAACCGCCGGCGCAGGTGGCCGCCGACGAGCCACCGCCCTGGCTGGAGGATGTTCCGCCGCCGACGCTGGACGACTGGGCGCCGGTGGAGGCCGAGCCGGAGCCGGCATTACCGGTCCGGGATGAGATAGCCGGCCTGGACTGGGAGGCACTGGCGTACCGGGTGGCCCACTGCGAGGCGTGCGAGCTTCACAAGAGCCGTAAACAGACGGTCTTTGGCACGGGTGACCGCTCCGCCGGGCTGATGGTGATCGGTGAGGCGCCGGGCGCGGACGAGGACCGGCAGGGTGAGCCCTTCGTGGGGCCGGCCGGGCAGTTGCTCGATGTCATGCTGCAGGCCATTGGTTTGCAGCGGGAGCAGGTCTTCATCGCCAACATCCTCAAGTGTCGCCCTCCCGGGAACCGTGACCCAAGAACGGAGGAGGTGCTGCAGTGTGAACCTTTCCTGAAACGCCAGGTGGCGCTGGTCCGACCTCGGTTGATCCTGGCCCTCGGAGGGGTGGCGGCCCAGAACCTGTTGCACAGCCAGGAGCTGGTAGGGCGCATGCGTGGCAGAGAGTATCATCTGGACGATATTCCGGTCGTGGTCACCTATCACCCCGCCTACCTGCTGCGCTCCCCGCATCAGAAGGCCCGCGCCTGGCAGGACCTGCAGCGTGCAGTGAAGCTGCTGCGGGGATAGCCGGGCATGGGTCGTCGGCCTGAAGGCCAACCTACAGGGTGATGGCCGTCGATGTAGGTCGGCCTTCAGGCCGACAAACCACCGCTGGTTGAACCTCCCGCAGGCCGGCCTTCAGCCCGACAACAGAAATATACAATGAGCGCCATCCTGAGAGACCCGCTGCTGCACGCCCGCCCCGTTCAGGAGGGCGACCTGGACCAGATCATGGAGATCGAACGCCGGGCCTACCCCTTTCCCTGGACCCGGGGGATCTTCAGCGACTGCCTGCGGGTGGGGTACTGCTGCTGGCTCTACGCCATGGAGGAGACCATCATCGCCTACGGGGTGATGTCGGTGGCGGCGGGGGAGGCCCATCTCCTGAACCTCACGGTCTCTCCCGAATGGCAGGGCCAGGGGCTTGGCCGCCGGCAGTTGCGCCGGTTGCTGACGCTGGCGGCGGAACACGGTGCCGACGCGGTGTTTCTGGAAGTGAGAGTCTCCAACCACCCGGCCATCTCGCTCTATCGGAACATGGGATTCAACGAAGTGGGGCTGCGGACCGGCTATTACCCGGGAAAGCGGGGGCGGGAGGATGCCATGGTCCTGGCCCTGAGCTTGCTCGGGTCCTGATTCCGGTATTGTTTCCGCGCCACAACGCGCTGCGGTGTGACGTATCCCCGGGCTCTCCGCGCCCCTGCTCAGCAGGGATGGTGCAGCCAGGATTACCTGGGGGCGCCGACTTGCAGTCGGCCTTTCTCCGATGGTTCGCCGAGTGCAACTCAGCGCTCCCGGAAAGTCTAAATCGGGTATAATAATCCGTTTTACCAGATCGCACCGAACTCCCCGAACCGATGTCTCAACTCCTGGAACAACTGAAACGGCGACGCACCTTCGCCATCATCTCCCACCCGGATGCGGGTAAGACCACCCTGACCGAGAAGCTGCTGCTGTACGGCGGTGCCATCCAGATGGCGGGGACGGTGAAAGGGCGCAAGGCGGCCCGCCATGCCACCTCGGATTGGATGGAACTGGAGAAACAGCGCGGCATCTCGGTCACCTCCTCGGTGATGCAGTTTCCCTATGGCGATGCCGTCGTCAACCTGCTGGACACCCCGGGCCATGAAGATTTCTCAGAGGACACCTACCGCACCCTGACAGCGGTGGATTCGGCGCTTATGGTGATCGACGTGGCCAAGGGCGTGGAGGCGCGAACCATCAAGCTGATGGACGTCTGCCGCCTGCGCACCACGCCGATCCTCACCTTCGTCAACAAGCTGGACCGGGAGGGGAGGGACCCGCTGGAGATCCTGGACGAAATTGAATCGGTACTGAAGATCAAATGCGCCCCGATCACCTGGCCCATCGGCATGGGTAAGCGTCTGCAGGGGGTGTTCGACCTGCGATCGCAAACCACCCATCTCTTCTCCGCCACCCATGGTGGAAAGATTCAGACGGGTGAGATGATCCAGGGACTGGACAACCCGCGCCTGGACGAGGTGATCGGGGATCAGGCAGATGAGCTGCGGGACGAGATCGAACTGGTTCAGGGTGCCAGCCACGAACTGGATCTGGATGACTACATCCGGGGTGAACTGACACCGGTCTTCTTTGGCTCCGCCATCAACAACTTTGGTGTCAAAGAATTGCTGGATGCCTTCGTCCAGTATGCGCCGCCCCCGGTCGCCCGGGAGACCCGGCAGCGACTGGTAAAGCCGGAAGAGGAGCGGTTCACCGGGTTCGTGTTCAAGATACAGGCCAACATGGACCCTGCCCACCGCGACCGTATCGCCTTCCTGCGGGTCTGTTCAGGCTCTTATAAGAAAGGTATGAAGATGCGCCACGTCCGCATTGGCAAGACGGTGCAGATCAGCAACGCCATCACCTTCCAGGCCGCTGAGCGCCGTCACGTGGAGGAGGCCTGGCCAGGAGACATCATCGGCTTGCATAACCACGGCACCATCCAGATTGGTGATACCTTCAGCGACGGGGAAGAGCTGAAATACGAGGGCATTCCCTATTTCGCGCCGGAACTCTTCCGGCGCGTGGTGCTCAAGGACCCCCTGCGCATGAAGGCCTTGCAGAAGGGCGTCCTGCAGCTGTGCGAGGAGGGGGCGACCCAGGTGTTCCGGCCATTGAAGAACAACGACATGATTCTTGGGGCGGTTGGGGTCCTCCAGTTCGACGTGGCGGCCCATCGATTGAAGGATGAATACAACGTAGAGGCGATCGTGGAACCCGTTTCCGTGGCCACCGCCCGCTGGGTGCGCTGCACTGACCCCAAGCTGCTGGAGCGGTTCCGCGCCAAGACCCATGCAAACCTGGCCCTGGACGGCGACGACCAGCTGGTCTACCTGGCGCCCACCCGGGTCAACCTGGATCTGACCATGGAGCGCTGGCCGGAGGTGGAGTTTCTGGCGACCAGGGAGCTGTGAGGATTTTACTCCCCCTCACTCAGAAGGATTTCGCAAAAGCTGGTTTATCGTAGGTTGGTGCTGAGGTACGAAGCCAAACATCTTCAGTTGATCAAGCACTTAAAAATAGAAAAATAGGGGACCCCGTTTTCTCGGGCTGGCTAATGGGTGTCCCCATTTCTCGAACCCTTAGCGGGCCAAGTGCCGTTGGCAAGTGAGAACGAGGTATTGTCTACACAAAAGCGGAAAATAGGAAATAAATGATGGAAAATAAAGGGGTAGAACAACTGATCGAAGCAGGCCTCCCGGGTAGCAAGGTCACCGTGACCGGCGACGGCCGCCACTTCGAGGCGATCGTGATCAGCGCTGAATTCGAGGGCAAGAACCCGCTGCAGAAGCAGCGTATGGTAATGGCAACCGTCAAACCACAGATCGAGAACGACGAACTCCATGCCCTTTCCATCAAGACCTTCACGCCGGAGCAATGGAAGGAGCAGGGGGGAGTATGAGTTCCTGTTTGCCGTTAGATAGCGGTTGAAAATGGCAACTGTGCGCCCACATATATTATTGTAGAAGGGGTAATTCTTAAAAGGAGAGCAAGATGTTCCTGAAACACAAAGCTGATGGCAAGCTGGTCGAAGTCCTTAGTCTGAACGATCTGTTCAATCCGAATCACCGGGAGCTGGTGGGGCGCTATAACGTAGGCGAAGAACTGCAGGATCCGGAGAAATTTCCCAAAAAGGATCTGGAATTCCTTTCAGACGAACCGCTGCCCAGGTGCTGGACCGATCTCCACTATCGGGACGACGAATTGAAGCGTTGAGCGGGAAATTGAAGACAGATTCCAAATATGAGCGGGCGATGTAGTTGATCCAGACAATCAGTCGATACTTGTTGTCGGCAATGCACGTAAATAGGGTAATGGACCCAGACACGAGACGGCAGTGCATCCATGACGAGGCAACGAGAACCAGCGTATTGCTATGAGCAAGGCTGCGCTACTGCCCGTCGACCGGTTCCTGACTCGGGGCGCTGGAGCGTGGTCACGCGTAAGCGCTGCGAGGCGGGCTACAAATAGTGGACAATGACGGGGAATCAGCGAAGGCCGGATCTGGCTAATTCAAAGTCACACTTTGAATTAGCCATTGACACCGCTGTCCCCAACGCTGAGCAGGTTGACCCATGGAGAGGCAGCGGCGGAGCCTGCATTGATCTACGCCGGCGGCGAGTCCTATAGCCGTTCCGGTGTTCGGGTTGTGGGCTGGCGGGGGATTGCCTCGCTGGTCGGGGCAGCGTGACTCGGTCTCAACAGTACATCAAACGCTAAATAACTGCGATCAGACGGCGAGGATAAATCGCCGAGAGCAAGGCGCAACATTGCAGGAATAGCGGACTCTCTTTCAAGATGTTGCAACGCAGCTATCGGTGATTTAGGCCGTCGTATGGTCGTAGGTATTTAGCGTTTGAGGTACTAGCTGCACAGCTGGAAATAGAGGCCACGGATAAAGCAGCAGAAGCAGAGCGCCTGGAAGCCGAAGCAGCGAAAAATATGGTCGAGGCTCGGGCACTGGAAGAGGCGATGCTAGCTGACTTAATTGAAGCGGCTAGACCGTAAACGAAGCGCTAACCACAGGCTAACGAGAACACGGACAACAATGCTCGCACAAACGCCTCTCGTAAAAAATCTTGAAATCCCTCAGTAATATTCGAACATGGCCCCTTTAACTTGTTACTTTCCTTTTAAAATTATTTGAATATATATAAATAACAGTATGATATAGTTGATATCTAAAGTTAATTAGCAAAACAGGTTTACTTGTGTCAGGGGTCTTCACTCTGTATCTTAGCGCCCCATGCGATTAGAGAAGATCAAACTCGCTGGTTTCAAGTCATTCGTCGATCCGACGACCGTCCACCTGCCGAGTAATCTGGTGGGAATCGTCGGCCCCAACGGCTGTGGCAAGTCCAATGTGATCGATGCAGTGCGCTGGGTGATGGGGGAGAGCTCCGCCAAGATGCTGCGGGGCGAATCCATGGCGGACGTCATTTTCAATGGCTCCAATTCCCGCAAGCCGGTGGGTACCGCCGGTATCGAACTGATCTTCGACAATCAGGACGGCAGTGCCGGGGGGGAATACGCTCAGTACAGCCAGATCTCGGTCAAACGCCAGGTATCCCGGGACGGTCATTCCAATTACTACATGAATGGCCACCGCTGCCGCCGCCGGGACATTACCGATCTGTTTCTCGGTACCGGTCTCGGACCACGGAGTTATTCCATCATCGAACAGGGGATGATCTCCCGCCTGATCGAGGCCAAGCCGGAAGATCTGCGTGCTTTTCTGGAGGAGGCGGCAGGTATCTCCAAGTACAAGGAACGCCGAAAGGAGACTCAGAACCGGATCAGTAGAACCAGAGAAAACCTGGACAGGCTTAATGACTTGAGAGAGGAAGTTGAGAAACAGTTGCAGCATCTGAAGCGGCAGGCTGCGACGGCGGAGCGGTACAAACAATATAAGGAACAGGAACGTCGGCTGCAGGCGGAACTGCTGGTCCTGCGCTGGCGCGCGCTGAACGATGAGGTCTCCCACAGGGATCAGGTGATCCAGGAGCAGGAGACGGAGCTGGAAGCGGCCATCGCAAAACAGCGCCGGCTCGAGGCCGATATCGAGCGGGAGCGGGAGAATCACGCCGGGGTCAACGATCGTTTCAACGAGATTCAGGGCCAATACTATGCAGTTGGCAGCGAGATCGCCCGCCTGGAGCAGGCAATACAGTTTGCACGTGAAAGCCGTGCCCAGCTGGAAAACGACCTGCATCTGGCCGAGCAGACGTGGCGCGAATCGTCGGACCACCGGCAGCAGGACGAGGCCCGTCTGCAGGAACTGAATGCCGTGCTGGCGGAGGAAGAACCGCGCCTGGCGGAGACCCTGGCTGCTGAGCAGGCGATGGCGGCCCGGGTTGCAGAGTCGGAACAGTCGATGCAGACCTGGCAGCACACCTGGGAAGAGTTCAACCGACAGGCGGCGGAGCCGGCCCAGCTGGCTCAGGTGGAGCGCACCCGAATCAATCATCTGGATCAGCAGGATCAGAACCTGAAACGGCGCATCCAGCGTTTCGATGAAGAGCTGGAGCGTCTGAACGATCCCAGACTGGAGCAGGAGATCGCGCGGCTGGAAGGGGGAGAGTCGGAACAGCGGGAGCAGGCTGCATTGGCCGAAGAGCTGCTCGCTGCGGCCCGGGAACGAATCGAGCTGCAGCGCGAGGAGAACCGGGCAGGCAGCCACACTCTGGACCAGGCACGCGCAGAGCTACAGTCGTCCCGGGGACGCCTGGCCTCGCTGGAAGTGTTGCAGGAGGCGGCCCTGGGTGAGCAGGAAAAAGTGGTCGCGCAGTGGCTGGGGCAGAACCACCTGAGTCAGGCCGCCCGCCTGGCCCAGAATATCGTGGTGGAGACAGGGTGGGAACGGGCGGTAGAGACAGCGCTCGGGTTTCATCTGCAGGCGCTGTGTGTGGGTGGCCTGGACGATCTGGCAGGGGGGATAGCGACGCTGAACCGGGGGACCCTGTCGCTGTTTGATATCTCGGTTGGGAGCACCCCTCGCGAAACCCTGGAGCAGAGCCTGGTGTCACGGATAGAGAGCCCCTGGCCGCTGCACCATCTGCTGCATGGGGTATTGACCGCCGAGAATCTGGAACAGGCATTGGCGATGCGCGGAGACCTGCAACCGGGAGAGTCGGTGATCACCCGTGGCGGGATCTGGCTGGGGCGGGAGTGGCTGCGCCTGAACCGGGATGAAGGGGAGAGTTCTGGCGTTCTGGAACGGGAGCAGGAGCTGCGGACGCTGTTGGAGAGCAGCGCCACTCTCGAAGCACGGGTGGAAGAAATCGCTGCTGCTGTGGAAGCAGGGCGGGTGGAATTGAACCAGGCGGAGCAGGCCCGCGAAGAACAACAGCGGATGCTGAACGAGGCCAACCGGCAGCTGGCCGATCTCCGTTCCACCCTGAGTGGCAAACGCACCCGTTCAGAGCACCTGGGAAATCGCCGCCGCAATATCCAGCAGGAGGTAGAGGAGTTACGGCAGCAGATCAGCCAGGGCCGGGATGAGCTGGAGATCTCCCGGGGTCGCCTGCACCAGGCGCTGGAGGAGATGGAGACCCTCAGTGATCGGCGCGAGGCCCTGATTCGGCAGCGGGACGAGTTGCGAGTGCAGCTGGAGGAGATCCGGCAGCTGGCGGGGCAGCAGCGGGCCCAGGCCCATGAGATGGCCTTGCGGATCGAATCCATGCGCAGCTCCAGGGATTCACTGCGCCAGAATCTGGAACGGATGCGCGGGCAGCTCTCCCACCTGGAGACCCGACGCGAAGAGTTGAAACGCTTGCTGGAAGAGGGGGAGATGCCACTGGTCGAACAACGTGCAGAGCTGGAGCTGCAGTTGGCGCGCCGGGTGGAGGTGGAAGCTGAACTTACCCAGGCGCGGGAGAACCTGGCTGGGATCGATGCCCGCCTGCGCGGCCTGGAACAGGGCCGGGCCGGGGCGGATCAAGAGGTGCAGGAGCGTCGGGGCAGCCTCGATCAGGCGCGTTTGCAGCGTCAAGAACAGGTGATTCGCCGGCGCACCCTGGAAGAGCAGCTGGAGGAGAGCGGGTTTCACAGAGAGCTGCTGCTGGGGGAACTCTCTGAAGCGGCGAATGAGGAGCACTGGCAGGAGGAGGTGGTGCGGATGGATACCCGCATCCGCCGGCTCGGCCCGATAAACCTGGCCGCGATCGAGGAGTATCAGGAACAGTCGGAACGTATGCATTATCTGGATGCCCAGCACGCCGACATTACCGAGTCTCTCGACACTCTGGAAAACGCCATCCGCAAGATCGATCGGGAGACCCGCACCCGCTTCAAGGAGACATTCGACCAGGTAAACAGTGGCCTGCAGCAGAAATTCCCCCGTCTGTTCGGAGGCGGTCACGCCTATCTGCAGCTGACCGGGGAAGATCTGCTCGACACCGGCATCACCGTTATGGCCCGGCCTCCGGGTAAACGCAACTCCAACATCCATATGCTCTCGGGCGGTGAAAAGGCGCTAACGGCGGTGGCCCTGGTGTTTGCCATATTCGAGCTGAACCCGGCCCCGTTCTGTATGCTGGATGAGGTGGATGCACCGCTGGACGATGCCAATGTGGGACGCTTTTGTGACATGCTCCTGAGCATGTCGGACCAGGTGCAGTTCATCTTCATTACCCATAGCAAAATCACCATGGAGATCGCCAACCACCTGATGGGAGTCACCATGCACGAACCCGGTGTTTCCCGCCTCGTCTCCGTGGACGTAGACGAGGCGGCGCAGATGGCGGCAATCTAATGGGAGCCGATACCGTACGACTGCTGCTTTTTCTGGCGGGGATAGCACTGATCCTCGGGATCTATTTCTGGGACCGGGCAAAAAAACAGAGGCTCAAGACCCATGCCACCCGTAAACCCCGCAGGGAGCCGCCCGTGTCCCTGGATGAAGAGGTGACAGCCGGAACAAAAGCTCACACCGGGGATGCCCTGTGGGACGGCTTGGAGCGGACGCGCGATGACGGCTTGGAGGAAACAGCCCTCTACGATGCCCTGGAGGAGCTGGACGGCCTGGTCAGGGATGAGGTGGCCGTTACCGGGGCGGCGGCCCCGGGTGAGGAGAGTGAGTTGTTGTTCGCCGGTGAAGAAGCGAACGACCTTCCAGACCAGGGTGCCGGTTTGCCCCACAAGATCCTGCAGCTCAATATTGTTACCCGAAGCGGATCCATGCCCGGCGGTGCGATCGCAAGATCCGTGCGGGAGGCGGGTATGGAAGAGGGAGATCTTCAGATCTACCACCGTTACGACGACGAGGGAAAACGTGCGGTACTGTTCAGTCTTGCCAGTCTGGTAGAGCCTGGGACTTTTCCGCTGCAGGAGATGGACGGATTCAGCACACCCGGGATCATCCTGTTTTCCCAACTGCCGGGCCCCAGAGATGCGATGGAGATCTTCGAGCAGATGCTCAAGACAGCAGAGTATCTGAGCGTACAGCTGGGGGGGGAGCTACAGGACAGCAGCCACAGCGACCTGAGCCATCAGACCACCGAGCACATCCGGGAAGAGATCATCGAATACAAGCGCCAGCTGCGACTGGCCCGTATTTCCCACCAGGCGAGCCGATGAGTGACCGGGATGACGACAAGGCTCAGGCACGCGCGGCCTGGTTGCGGGATGAGATAAATCGCCACAACTATCACTATTACGTGTTGGACGATCCCATCATTCCAGACAGCGAATACGACCGTCTGCTGCATGAACTACAGACCCTGGAGGCGGAACACCCGGAACTCATCACCCCCGACTCCCCGACCCAGCGGGTGGGAGCCAGCCCACTGGAGGCTTTCGAAGAGGTGCGGCACCGGGTGCCCATGCTGTCACTCGAGAATGCCTTCAGCGACGAGGAAGTGGTGGATTTCGACCGGCGGGTGCGGGAGCGCCTTGAGGTAGAACAGGAGATCGTCTATGCCGCCGAACCCAAGATGGACGGCCTCGCCATCAGCCTGCGGTACGTAAAAGGCTTACTGGTACAAGCCGCTACCCGTGGTGACGGTACCCGCGGCGAGGACGTTACTCAGAATGTCCGTACCATCCAATCGGTCCCCCTGCGCCTGCTGGCAGACGACTGGCCCGAGATCCTGGAGGTGCGGGGCGAGATCTACATGCCCCGCTCCGGATTCGAACGACTCAACCTGCAGGCCCGGAAGCGAGGAGAAAAGGGGTTTGCCAATCCGCGAAACGCGGCGGCGGGGTCGCTGCGCCAGCTGGATCACCGGGTAACTGCCCGGCGTCCGCTGGCCATGTTCTGCTACGGGTTTGGGGAGCTGTCGGGGGTGGACCTCGCGCCCAGTTACAGCGAGAGCATCCATCGGCTGAGCCGCTGGGGACTGCGTGTATCACCAGAGCTCAAGACCGTCAACGGAGTGGATGGTTGCTTCGATTACCACCGTCGACTGGCAGGGCGGCGGGAGAATCTCGACTACGATATCGACGGTGTGGTGTTCAAGGTGGACAGCCTGGAGCAGCAGAGGGTTCTAGGGTTTGTTTCCAGGGCACCACGATGGGCGGTGGCGCGCAAGTTTCCCGCCCAGGAGGAGATGACCCGGCTGCTGGCGATCGACGTTCAGGTGGGGCGGACCGGCGCCCTGACGCCGGTGGCACGCCTGGAACCGGTCACCGTGGCCGGTGTCACCGTGACCAATGCCACCCTGCACAATGCAGAGGAGATTCAGCGTAAGGACATACGTATTGGCGATTGGGTCATCGTCCGTCGGGCTGGAGATGTAATTCCCCAGGTGGTGCGGGTGGTCCCGGAGCGGCGACCGCCGGATGCCCGGGTGTTCCGGATGCCCGACAAATGCCCGGTGTGCGGATCGGAGGTGATCAAGGATGCAGACGGCGTGGTACTGCGCTGTAGCGGTGGTCTTTACTGCCCGGCCCAGCGCCGGGAGGCGATCAAGCACTTCGCCTCCCGTCGGGCCATGGACATCGAGGGGCTGGGCAACAAGCTGGTGGAGCAACTGGTGGAGCAACAGCTGGTCAGTTCTCCAGCAGACATCTATCAGCTGGACCGGGAGACCCTGGCCGGGCTGGAACGGATGGGTGAAAAATCGGCCCGCAACCTGATTCAGGCGCTGGAGCGGAGCAAGTCGACCACCCTGGCGAGGTTTCTTTTTGCACTGGGTATCCGCGAGGTGGGGGAGGCGACGGCACATGCCCTGGCCGCCCATTTCGGCTCCCTGGAAGCGATTCGGCAGGCCGATGTCGAGGCGCTGCAGGCGGTGTCGGATGTGGGCCCGGTGGTGGCCGAGCATCTGGTCACCTTCTTCCGCCAGCCCCACAACCTGGAGGTGATAGAGAAGCTGCTCGCGGCCGGCATCCACTGGCCGGCAGTGGAGAGACCCACGGCGGAAAGGCAGCCACTGAAGGGAAAGAGCTTCGTTCTGACCGGCACCCTGAGCCGACCCCGCTCCCAGATCAAGGAGGCACTGCAGGTCCTGGGTGCAAAGGTGACCGGGAGCGTCTCCAGCAAGACCGACTATGTGGTGGCGGGGAGCGATGCCGGCTCCAAACTGGAGAAGGCGGAGCGGCTCGGTCTGGAGATTCTTGGTGAGGCAGGGCTGGACCGGTTACTGGGTACTGCCGGGGAGAGGTGAGAAGCTGACCTTTGCAGGCCCCTGTACAAGTAGGGTGCAACCCGTGTTTGATCCGCGTTAATCCGCGGCTAAATGTCTTTATGATCCCATGAACGGTTATAAATATTCTCACCAAGAGAGACACCAACGACAATGATACCCGCCAGGCCGATACTGCTCACACTCGCGCTTTCCCCCCTGCTCCCATGGCCGGCTGTCGCCGGTTTCGAGGAGGCCCTCCAGAGTTATGTCGTGGGGGACAGGACAACTGCCTTCCGGGGTTTCAAAAAGGCTGCCGAGGCTGGGGATATCCGCGCCTTTGGCAAACTGGGTGGCATGTATCTCTATGGGGCGGGCACCGAAAAGGATTACGGGCAGGCATACGTCTGGTTCGGCCTCGCGGGCATGACCAGCGACC
>JAUXBK010000174.1 GCA_030619405.1 Sedimenticola sp.
GAAGACACCCGACAGGGGTTTCTGTGGTATAAAGCTGTGATCGATCTTACCGGAAAAAAGCGATGGCCAATCTCCTCTGGAAACCGGACCAGGAGCGGGTCGATAACGCGAACCTGACCGCATTCCGCAACCGGGCAGCCACGATTGCCGGGCGGGACCTCCCCGACTACCAGTCACTCTACCAGTGGTCCCTGAACGATCCTGAAGCCTTCTGGCGCCTGGTGTGGGATGACGCCGGTGTGGTCGCCGCGACCCGTGGGGATCCGGCAGTGCTGAATGGTGACCGGATGCCCGGCGCCCGTTGGTTTCCCAGCGCCCGTCTCAACTTTGCCGAAAACCTGCTGCAGCGGCAGGATGACGAAGATGCCATTGTTTTCTGGGGGGAACAGCGGGTTCGCCGGCGCCTGAGTGCGCGGGAACTCCACCACCAGGTATCCCGCCTTGCACAGGCGCTTCGGGCCATGGGCATTACCCAGGGGGATCGGGTCGCCGGCTACCTCCCCAACATGCCGGAAGCAGTGATCGCCATGCTGGCTGCAACCAGCCTGGGGGCGGTCTGGTCCTCCTGCTCCCCGGATTTTGGGATCGATGGCGTCGTGGACCGATTCAGCCAGATCGAACCCCGGCTGCTGTTCGCCGCCGATGGCTATTTCTACCATGGCAGGCGCTTCGACAGCCTGGAGCGAATTGCGGCTATCCGCAACAGGATTCCCTCCATCGAAAAGGTGGTCGTTGTCCCCTACACCCGACACGCCCCGGTTCCAGACACTCTCGGCGACGCGATTTCGCTCGACGATTTCATCCAGCCTTTTACTGCAGGTACGATCGAGTTCGACCGACTGCCGTTCGACCACCCCCTCTACATCATGTTCTCCTCCGGCACCACCGGGAAGCCAAAATGTATCGTGCACGGTGCCGGTGGCACCCTGCTGCAGCACATGAAAGAGCTTCGCCTCCATACCGACGTGCATCCGGGGGACCGCTTTTTCTACTTCACCACCTGTGGCTGGATGATGTGGAACTGGCTGGTGTCGGGGCTTGCCGTCGGCGCCACCCTGTTGCTTTATGACGGCTTCCCGTTCCACTCGGACGGGAACATCCTGTTCGACTATGCAGACGCAGAGGGGATGACCCAGTTCGGTACCTCGGCAAAATACATCGATGCCCTGAAGAAGGCCGGCCTCACTCCGGGCCGGGACCATCGGCTCAGCGCGCTTCGCACCCTCTGCTCCACCGGTTCCCCACTGGTGCCCGAGGCGTTCGACTATGTTTATTCCGCGATCAAGCGGGATCTCTGTCTGGCCTCCATCTCAGGCGGCACCGACATCATCTCCTGCTTTGCCCTCGGCAACCCGACCCTGCCCGTCTATCGGGGGGAACTGCAGTGCCGGGGCCTGGGCATGGCCGTGGCGGTGTGGAATGACCAGGGCCACCCGGTGCGCAGCGAAAAAGGGGAGCTGGTCTGCACCGCCCCCTTCCCCTCCATGCCGGTGGGCTTCTGGAACGACCCGGACGGGAAAAAGTACCACAGCGCCTACTTCGAGCGCTTCCCCAACATCTGGTGCCACGGCGACTATGTGGAGCTGACGGAACACGACGGTCTGATTTTCTACGGGCGCTCAGACGCCGTCCTCAACCCCGGGGGGGTGCGCATCGGCACCGCCGAGATCTATCGGCAGGTGGAGCAGCTGGAACAGGTGCTCGAGAGCCTGGTCATTGGTCAGGAGTGGGACAACGACGTTCGGATCGTGCTGTTCGTCCAGTTGCGTGAGGGTCTGCAGCTGGACGACCCGCTGCGGGACCGGATCCGGCAGCAGATCAGGGCCAACACGACGCCCCGTCATGTCCCCGCACGGATCGTGCAGGTTTCAGCCATTCCCCGTACCAAGAGCAACAAGATCGTGGAATTGGCGGTACGGGAGATTGTGCATGGGCGCCCGGTCAGGAACCGAGAGGCGCTGGCCAATCCAGAGGTCCTGGAGCAGTTCGTCGACCGTGAGGAGTTGCAGCAGTGACGGAGCAACCGGAAAACGGTACCCGACAGGAGTTCGACGGCAAGGAGTGCATCTACTACGATGACTACTGGATCCGCTATTACCCGCCGCCGGAGGAGACCCTGACCGCCCGCAAACACCTCATCGACCGCCTTACCCGCCGTGCCTTTCGCCACACGGAGTCGGGGATCAACACCCCGGGCGAGCGGCTGGAAGAGGCACGCCTGGCGTATGCGGCAGAGACCGACCCGGCGCGCAAACGGGTCAATGGCGCGATGCTGGCAGGCGCCTTGTTCAACCGTGCTACGGACCTGTTCACAGCCATCGTCGAACTGGAACACAAAGGGGTTCGGATCAGCCGGGAGAACGAACTGATGCGACAGTGTGCCGACTGTTTCAAGCAGGCTCTGGAACTCGGTAAGCAGGTCAAGCACTACAGTGGCCAGGAGGGAATCGATGAACTCTGGGGAGAACCCTTCAAAGCGTTCACCCAGCCTATTGCCAAGCTGTTCGACTCACGCTACCGCAAAATCGCCCAGACCATGCAGGCCATCGACCACGTGACGGAACGGCTGATACAGGCGCTGCAGCAGGAACCCGCCTTCGAAGCGTCTCTACCGTGCCTGGAACGGCTGGCCTCCAGCGCCAAACTGGAAATAGAAACCATGAAAAGTGACAACGCCTTTTTCACCGTCTGGCCGGATTTCATCGCGGCCAGGGAGGCAGTGGAAGGGTTCGAGCCGAAGCAGATGCCTGAAGCCGACAATGAAAACCTGCAGCGGAATGATCAAGGCGTGAAGTTGATCAAAGCAGGGGCCGCTCTGATCACCTATCTTTCAGAGGCACGGGTTCCGATGCCCAAGAGCACCAGGAATTTCCTTCAGCTGTGCGAATCATTTGAGTGGGAGAAGAGAGATCGACGACCTGACCAGAACGACGATAGGTAAGTTCCAGATACAGAAACTGATCGGACGGGGTGCAACCAGTTCAGTCTATCTGGCGGAGGACCCCTTTACCGGGATGGAGATAGCGATCAAGATCGCCAACCAGGGTGTGTTTAACGACCCGGCCAACGGTTACCGCTTCAAAAAAATGTTCATGAACGAGGCGAGCCTGGCCGGCAGGCTCCGTCATCCCCACATCGTCTCGGTGCTCGACGCAGGCACCGAGGGAAACATGCACTACATCGTCATGGAGTATGTGCATGGAAAAACCCTGAAGGCCTACTGTTCACCCGACACACTGCTGCCCATAGACGATGTGGTGGAGATCATCTTCAAATGCTGCAATGCGCTGGATTATGCCTATCGCCAGGGCTTGATCCACAGGGATATCAAACCCGCCAACCTGCTGATCACCGGTGGCACGGCGGTCAAGATCAGCGATTTTGGTACGGCGCTGCTGGCGGATGCCGAATTGACCCAGGTGGTCGATGCGGTAGGAACCCCCAGCTACATGTCACCGGAGCAGATCGCCGGACGGCAGATCAGCCAGCAGGCGGACATCTACTCCCTGGGTGTAGTGATGTACCAGCTGCTGACCGGCAAGCTTCCCTTCACCGCCAACAATCAGTACGAACTGATCCAGCGTATCACCCAGGAGGAGCCCACCCCGCTGGAGTCGTTTCGCAGCGACATCCCCCAGGAGATCAAGTCGATCGTCTACCGCTGTCTGGAGAAGCAGCCGGACAAGCGCCATGCCAGCTGGCAGGAACTGACACGAGACCTCTCCCGGGTACATGAGCAGCTGGAGGTACTCTCCCCCGACGTCTCCGACACCCGCAAATTCAATCTGCTGAAACAGCTCAGTTTCTTTCGGAATTTCACCGATGTGGAGCTGTGGGAGGTGCTGAGGATCAGCAAATGGCATCGCTTTCCCGCCGGAAAAAAACTGCTGCGGCAGGGAAAGATCGGCGGATCTTTCTTCATCCTCGCCTCCGGCGATGCCAGAATCGTGAAGAACGATGCCCTGCTGGGGATGATCGAGACCGGTCACTGCTTCGGAGAGATGGCCTATATCCATGGCAAGAAGAAACCCCGTAGCGCCAGCGTGGTGAGCAACAGCGAAGTGACGGTGATCAAGATCATCGCCGACGCCCTGCAGGAGGCATCGGACCAGCTGCAGACCAAGTTCAACAAGGTGCTGCTCAGAACCCTGGCAGAACGCCTGGAAAAGACTTCGCTGATGGCATCGGCTCTGTAAAACTGTTCACCATAGAAAACGGCTATCCGTTCACGGTATAAAAAGACATTTAGCCGCGGATTAACGCGGATTAAACACGAATAAATCAGTCCCTGCTCGGATTCCATCTGCTGCGCAGGAACCCCGCCTGTGTGTCGATTATCAGTGTGCATCCAGTGCTTCATGTCAGCCGGGACGCCACCGACCAGGGCGTAGAGATCGCGATGGGCACGGATCAACAGCAGCGCCCGCTCCCCGGCCCTGCTTTCCGGCTCGAGACATTCTCTCGTAATCGCGACGTAGTTGCAGCCCACGGCCTTCCCGATAGTCTCGCGCGTCAGTCCCAATGCCCCCCGGCATTCAAAAATGCCTGTAACTATTCAGCACGCGTTGGAATATTGCACTAAGGGCTCGCGAAATAATAAGTTCCTGAGTTTGGGGCGTAAGAAAATCTTCTACCAGAATCCAGATGCCTTTTTATATATAGTATAATTTGTATTAAGGAGAGTTACAGCCATTAACATTCACTATGATTAGTCTCACTGAAACGGAGCAGACGGCCCTTCGAGCACTGAGGACCCGCCTGCGCGCCGCCCGCAAACGTCGGGGCGACCGCCAGGAGGACGCCGCGGCCCGTTGCGGCGTGTCGGTCCTCACTTACCAGCGCATGGAATCCGGGTTCCCCGGCACCGCCATTGGGATCTGGATCCGGGCGACGCGCCTGTATGGGGAGCTCAAGGGGCTGGAAGCACTGTTCCCTGTTTCGCTCTTTGATCTGGCTGGCCAGGGAGGCCGGCGGTGATCCACCTGTATATCTGGTTCAGGCCACCAGCCTTTCGCAAGCTGAAAGAGTTGGTGTGTTACAGCAGCTATTCCCATCGCGGTAGCTACTACACACTCGACGAAATCGCTAACTTCGATGAGCGTGGCCTATGGCAGTGTCGCTCGATCTATTTTCTCGCAATATGGGACGCTGGTTGCGACAACCGAAGCATTTGTCAACCAGTCGGAGGCTGGTTACTTTGTTGATGAGCTTCTACCAATCCTTCATGTCGACCCCAAAGATGCTTTGCGAAACTTGGTTAAACAAGACCGCATTTGGCGCGAGAAGGTGGCCGGTCGATATCTGTATTGTTCGTGCTATAACCTAACGAATATTCAATTCAGCCATCGTGCATGCTCTCGTCCCGGCCTGCGATCAGCCGTGATTTACAGTTCCTTTATCGCCAACTCTCCGAGCGCTCCCACTAGCGCCCGTAGCCCTGCATCATCCAAGTCAGTGAATTGGCAACCCTATTTTCCACATTCACCCTGGTCATATTTGAATATTTGGATGGGGTCAACAAGGGGATCTGCGGCAAATGAGAATCAATGTGACTCTCGTTTGTCACCGAGCTTTTCTTTTCATACTTAGTAACCCTCAGGCTGTCTACTGAAATACGCAATTTCCGTTCCTTTTATATGGTTATTATAATAATCTGATACTTACGCCTGAAAAATCCTGAGCAAAATTATCGGAATGTAAAATTTACTGACATCTAAAGCAGTGGATCATGGCCGTCGGCCAGTGCGCTATGGTGCTTGGCTTAC
>JAUXBK010000226.1 GCA_030619405.1 Sedimenticola sp.
CTACGCCCGGTTTGCAGAACGACACCCTAATCCGGCAGTGCCGGAACCAAATATGGTAGGGTGGGCACGTTGTTTGTGCCCACCATTGCGATACAAGGAGCTTTGGTGGGCACAAACAACGTGCCCACCCTACCATATTTGGTTCCGGCACTGCCGGATTAGGGTGTCGTTCTGCAAACCGGGCGTAGGATGCGCAAGTTTTACGTTTCCACGCAGAGCGTGGGAACGAGGAATTCTATATTTTCCGGTGCTATTTTCGGGTTGGCATCAGCCGTTTGACCGAGGAGAGCAGGGCCAGGGCGGCGAAACGGGTTGCAATCCCTGCATACACCAGCAAAGAGAGGGGGATCGATCCTTCTCTCTGCAGAAATTTCCGGTAATAGCGCATCATGCCCCGGTGCTTGTGCCACTCCACCCGGATCGGCCGGTTGCGGCTGCAGCTGCCCTGGTAGTGGGTCACCTCCACATCCGGGACGAACAGGATCTTCCAGCCGCTGTCGGCGAAGCGCCGACACCAGTCCAGATCCTCGCAATGCATAAAATAGCCTTCGTCCAATGCCCCCACCTCATCCAGGGCCGCACGCCGAAGCAGCATGAAGGCACCGGAAACCGCCTCCACGAATATCGGCCTCTCCGGCAGCGGCTGCTGGTTCAGATCGATCGCCGGCGGCCCTTTGCCGCCGAACAGACGCCCCAGTCTGAAGGCCCGGCTGAACCCGGAGCGGGCGGTGGGCAGAGAGCGGCGACACCCGGCCTGCTCTGTCCCGTCCGGGTCGAGGACACGGCAACCCGCCATCCCCGCTACAGGATACTCTTTCAGCCGGGTGACCATCCGCTCCAGGGTGTCCGGCGCCACCAGGCAGTCGGGGTTGAGCAGTAACAAAAAGTCGCTCCTGGCCTGCTCCAGGGCCCGATTGGAGGCGACGGCAAACCCCAGATTGGCGCCATTATCGAGCAGGGTCACCCGTTCATCCCCGGCGAATGCCGCGCGGAGCCGGGCCAGGCTCCCGTCGCTGGAACCGTTGTCTGCGACGATCACCTCTACCGGTAGTGAGGAGGTCAGCACCGCCGATACCGCCCTGGAAACCAGCTCCCCGCCATTGAAGTTCACCATGGCAACGGAGATCACCGGCCGCACCTTCAGTCGTCCGGGTTCAGCTGCTGCTTCTTGGCCTGCTGGAGATGGGTCACCTGCTGCCGGAAGGCGGCCACCACCTTGTCCACGCCACTCTGCTCCAGATATCCCTCATTGCCGGCCGCCGTGTAAGTGGCATAGGTGGCGGCTGCATACATCATGGCGCTGCCGATCATGTTTACCGGCCGCCCTTCGTTCTTCATCTCGTTGGACAGACCGATGAAACGCCCCATCAGTGCGGAGAACTGTTCCATCTGATCTTTTTTTTCTTCACTCATCTGTAAATCCTCGCTCATTGTCGGTCATCGACTGGTTCCTGAATAGTATGATCAGCAGCTGTTCGCACGGATCGACTCCCCGGTTCTGGCCGGTACCTGCAGCGTCACCGGCAACGGCTCTTTTATCTCCCAGCTGTAACTCTGATCGGAGAGATTCGGGTTGTAATAGGGATCCCCTTCATCCATATATCTTTTCCAGCGGCACCGGAACAGCGCCGCCGCTTCCAGTTGCGCGGTGCCGGTACCCCGGGAACAGGATCCATGGTGGATCAGCGTGGCGTGGGGAGAGAACAGCACCCGGTAACCCGCTGCCCTTGCCCGCAGGCAGAGATCGATGTCACCGAAACTGACCGCCAGCCTCTCATCGAAACCCTGGAGCTGCTGAAACAGCGTGCACCGGATGAGCATACAGGCCGCCGTTACCGCTGACACCTCATGGGTGCAGATCAGGCTGCCCTGGTATCCCCGGTTGTGCCGGCCATCCGGCATACGCTCTTCCAGGGATTTTCCATAGTATTCGGCTGCTGTAAAGAGGCCCACCCCCACACCCGCGTGCCGGATCCGCTTTCTGTCCGGGTAGAGCAGCTTGGCCCCCACGATGGCCACATCAGGCTGCTGACCCAGTTCCAGCATCCTTTCCAGCCAGCCCGGCTCGATCGCCTCTATCTTGTCGTTGCAGAAGAGATAGTGGCTGAAGTCGCCGCTGATCGCTGCCACATCACGGTTGTTGATCGCAGAAAAGTTGAACGCCCGCCCGCAAGGGATCACCTGATAGCGGGGACGCAGGGTGTCCAGATAGGCGAGCGATGCCGGTTCATCCGACCGGTGGTCGATGATGACGATCTCCCAGGCGGCCTGGCTCACCGTCGCCTCGATACTCTCGATACACCGCCTCACCCTCTCCCAGTCGTTGCGGGTTGGAATGACGATCGCGATCTTCAGCCCCGGCCTCAGTGGGTAACGGATATCGAAGGTGTTGAAGAATTCCGCCTCGGCCACACACCCTGCCACATTACACCGCTGCAGGTGGCGCTGCAGGATGCGGGTGGATGCAGCCATCACCTCCGACTGCATCCTGTGACCGGCGGAGCTTCGCACCCTTCTCCAGAGGTAGAGGATCTCCGGAATGTGGGCTATCTTTTCCGCCTGTTCCGCAGCGCGCAGAATCAGGTCGTAATCCTGAGATATCCGCAGGCGCTCATCCAGCCCGCCGATCTGCTGCAGAAAGAGCCGCCTGAAACAGATGAGGTGGACGATATAGGGCTGGGAGCGCAGCATCTCCAGTGAAAACTGGGGCCGACAGAAAAACTCAAGAATATCAGCATCTTTTTTAGATATCAGCGCCTCATCCGAATAGATGAAGTCCGGTTGCTGCGCCACTGCACTCTGGGCGATGCGAAACAGGGCCTGGGGTTGTAACAGATCGTCATGATCCAGCAGCAGCACGTACTCACCGGAGGCCATGGAGAGTGCCCGGTTGGTGGTCACCGCGATATTCCGGTTCCGCTCATTACCGACAATCTTGATGCGCCCATCCATTGCCCCATAGCGTTTGAGGATAGCCAGGGTCCTGCCGTCACTGGATGCATCGTCACAGATGCACAGCTCCCAATCCGGGTACCATTGCCCCCGGACGGATTCGATGGTCCGTTCGAGCAGATCCCCCGGTGTGTTACAGGTTGGTATCAGCACCGAGATCAATGGCCTGTGCACCATCGACGCGATGGTCTGCAGGGCAAACGGCTTCAACTCCCGCTCCAGTCTGGACTGGTGCGCCTTCCAGATCACGCTGTTGGCGTGCGGTAATCTGCCGCTGCGAATCTCCCGCAGGCCGATCTTCACCCCGGTGAGACCGGCGGAACGGGCCCTCTGCCACAGCACCCGGAGCGACGGCAGCAGCATCGACGGGTTGGTTGCCAGCGGCCGCAGACAACTCAGAAGAAGCTTCAGTTTATGCATGATCAGGCAGAATTGTGCGGCGCATGATCTCTGACGCTGCCCGACCAGCTCAAAAGGGCAGGATTCACACCCTACGGAACCCGTCTGTTTATGTTCCCGCAGCAGCAATACAGTGCCGCAGGTAGCACAACCTGGATTCCGCTCTCTCGTATCCGCTGGATTTGGCGCAAAATTGCGTGACGGCGCTCCCAGCAACGCCCGGCACAGGATTCAGGACGCGCCATCCAGACTACGATCTGCAGCGAATGGAACACCCTCTTCACAGGATTAAACCAGCGGTGGGCCCTTGGTACTGTATCGCAGGCGACTTTCGGCCATAACGGCGAGCAGAAACAGCAGATCCCCCAGAACCGTCACCACCCTGAACAGGATGGCAATGATCAGGGCCTGGGCAGGGGGGGTGATACCCTC
>JAUXBK010000080.1 GCA_030619405.1 Sedimenticola sp.
ATTTTTTCTCACAATTATCTAAACAGCAAACCCCAGAATATCTTTGGATTGGTTGTTCAGATAGCCGCGTTCCCGCAAATCAGATTGTAGACTTACCTCCTGGCGAGGTGTTTGTTCATCGCAATATTGCAAATGTTGTTGTTCACTCAGACCTGAATTGCCTCTCAGTAATACAGTTTGCCGTTGAAGTTCTAAAAGTAAAGCATATTATTATATGCGGGCATTATGGATGCGGCGGCATAAAGGCAGCAATGGAAAGTCATGAACACGGCCTTATCGATAACTGGCTGCATCATATTAGGGATGTTAGCCGTTTTAATTATGAAAAATTAGAAGGGTTACCGCCAGATAGTAAGTTTGACTTGCTCTGTGAGCTTAATGTGATAGAGCAGGTAAGAAATGTTTGTAATACAACCATAGTGAAAAATGCTTGGAAAAAAGGATGCGACCTCTCCGTTCACGGATGGGTTTATAGTATTGAAAATGGGATTTTAAAAGATTTGGATGTTTGTATTTCATCAAACAAAGAGCTAGAGGAAAAGCATAAAATTTTGTAGAGATGCATATAATGAATAAGGATAGATCGTGTGAGTGAAACAAACCACGATCTTATGCTATTGTTGGATTTCATCCAGGCCACGGTGGATGCACAACCGAAGAGGGGCGCCCGTCAGATCGGCTGACTCGGCCAATCCGCCTCGTCCTCCTCGATCACCTCCGTCTCCACCTTGCCAGCCGCGATCCACTCCTGGATCGCCGGGGTGTTGTAGAGCGTTTCCACATAGGCCCGCGCCACCTCGTCCAGTTCGATCTCATAACTGACCAAGCGCATCACCACCGGGGCATACATACAGTCGGCGACACCAAACCGGCCAAACAGCCAGGGTCCCTCCTGTCCATAGTTGTCACGGCAGTGGCGCCAGACCGAAAACAACCGTGTCACATCCTGCCTGCCTCCTTCGCTCAACTGAAAACCCGGGAAGCGGCGCCGGCAGTTCATCGGCATCTCGTTACGCAGGCGGGGAAAGCTGGAGTGCATCTCCGCACTCACGGAGCGCGCCACAGCCCTGGCCTTACGCGCCTCGGGCCAGCCGGCACACCCGGGGAATCGTTCGCTCAGATACTCCAGGATCGCCAGGGAATCCCAGACCTGCAGATCACCGTCCAGCAGCACCGGAACCTTGGTATCCGAGAAATAGGGCTCGAGATCACGTTCCATTGATTCGCTGAACAGAGACACCTTCCGGCTCTGAAAGGCGATTCGATGATAGGCCAGAAACAGCCAGGGCCTCAGAGACCAGGATGAATAGTTCTGATTGCCAATCACCAGTGTGATTTCTGACATGGATCCTCTCTAGTAGGTGTCGTCGGGTCAATTTCGTATCAGCCCTTGATTTGTTCTCTGATTGTTCTCTATCCTATACAAAGAGAACGGATAGAAAACAAATATTCCGCCTTGTTCATGGCGGCACCTGAAACCCAAGGTAACTTGATGAAAGTTTTTAAAAATCTGGAAGCACATCGGTTCACCTCGATAGCGTCAGGTTTCAGCTTATCGCGGCCCTGGCGCATTCTGGCACGCCTGGGGTTGCTCTTCACTCAAATTGTAGCTATGACGACAACTTTTGCTCCAGAGCGGCGTCCAGACGCACCAGCCCGGCGCCAGCAGCCGCGATTCTCCATGAACAAGGAGGGATATGAATACTCCTGCTGAGTCGCTCCCCTCATCTCCGAAGCCTGTGCCTGCCGACCCCGCCGCCAGCCTGGCCGCCCGGCTGCGTTCCCATTATGCGGACCGCATCACCGGTGAGCTGTTCATCCCCACCCAATCGGGACAGTACCGCCCGCTGCCTGCCGGACTCGATCCTCGGCTGACCGCGGCCCTGCATCGCCGGGGTATCACCCGGCTATACACCCACCAGGCCGCCGCCTGGGCTTCGGTCCAGGCCGGCCAGCAGACCGTCATCGTCACCCCCACCGCATCGGGCAAGACCCTCTGCTACAACCTGCCGGTGCTGCAGGCGGCACTGCAGAAACAGGCCAAGGCCCTCTATCTCTTTCCCACCAAGGCCCTGGCTCAGGATCAGGTGGCGGAGCTGACCGCTTTGAACCAGGCGGGGGCGTTGGGCGTGCGCGCCTTTACCTTCGATGGCGATACGCCTGGGGATGCCCGCAAGGCGGTGAGGAACCGGGGCGACATCGTGGTCAGCAACCCGGACATGCTGCACCAGGGCATACTCCCCCATCACACCAAGTGGGCCCAGTTTTTCGAGTCCCTGGGTTACGTGGTGATCGATGAGATGCACAGCTATCGGGGAGTGTTCGGTTCCCATGTGGCCAATGTGCTGCGCCGCCTGCAACGTATCTGCCGTTTCTATGGTTCCGACCCCCTTTTCATCCTCTGTTCCGCCACCATTGCCAACCCGGCGGAACTGGCTGCTGAGCTGATCGGTAAGGAAGTGACTGCGATCACCGAGAGCGGCGCCCCCCAGGGTGCAAAGCACCTGTTGCTATGGAATCCGCCGGTGGTGAACCCCGACCTGGGGATTCGCGCCTCGGCCCGCTCTCAGACCACCCATATCACTAAACAAGCGGTGAAGAGCGGGCTCAAGAGCATCGTATTCGCCCAGTCCCGGCTAATGGTCGAGGTGCTGACCAAGTACCTGAAGGATGCCTTCGACAGAGACCCACGCCACCCGGCCCGGGTGGCGGCCTATCGCGGGGGTTACCTGCCCAGCGAACGCCGCGCCATGGAGAAACGCCTGCGTGAGGGCCGGCTCGACTGTGTGGTCTCCACCTCGGCCCTGGAGCTGGGGGTGGATATAGGTTCGCTGGATCTCTGTGTATTGAACGGCTATCCCGGCACCATTGCCGGCACCTGGCAGCGTCTGGGCCGGGCTGGACGGCGTCAGCGCACCGCGGTGGGGGTCCTGGTGGCCAGCAGCCTGCCGCTGGACCAGTACATCATCCGTAACCCCGATTTCTTCCTCGGCGCCTCACCAGAGCAGGCGCGTATCGACCCGGATCAGCTGCTTATCCTGCTCGAGCATATCCGCTGCGCCGCGTTTGAGCTGCCGTTTCTGCAGGGCGAGGCCTTCGGCAAGGAGGCGCTGGGCGAGATTCTCGCCTATCTGCAGGAACAGGGCATACTGCATCACGAAGGGGCGCAGTGGCACTGGATGGCCGACAGCTACCCGGCCAACAATGTCAGCCTGCGCTCGGTGGCGGAGGGCAACTTCCTGGTGATCGACACCACCGCAGGGGCCAGGACGGTGATCGCTGAGGTCGACTACAGCTCAGCACCGATGACGCTCTATGCGGGTGCGATCTACATGATCCAGTCCCTCCCCTACCAGGTGGAGCGACTCGACTGGGAGGGGCGCAAGGCCTTCGTCACCCGCACCCGCGCCGACTACTATACGGATGCCATCGACTATACCCGACTGAAGATCCTCGAGGATTTCGCACAGGACAAACAACCCAAACACGCCGTGGCCCAGGGGGAGGTCCACTTGGTCAGACGCATCGCCGGCTATAAGAAGATCCGCTACTACAGCCATGAGAATGTGGGTTATGGCAAAATCAACCTGCCGGACCAGGAGATGCACACCACCGCCGTGTGGTGGCAGATCAATCCTGAAGCGCTGGAAGCCGTCTTCCCCACACGTCAGCAATCGCTGGATGGTTTCCTGGGGGCCGGCTATGCCCTGCACATCATCGCCGCCATGCGCCTGCTCTCAGAACCCCGGGACATCGGCCGCGCGGTGGGAGATGGTCATGCCAAATGGTTTGCCACCGTAGGCGCCAGTGGCCGGGGCCAGCTGCGCAATCCAGAGGATGAGGCCATGGACCCCGCACAGCTGGCGCATTTTACCCCTACCCTGTTCCTCTATGACAACTATCCGGGGGGAATAGGTCTCTCTGCGCCGCTCTACGAGAAGCGAGCCGCAATCCTGGCCGATGCTCAGCGATTGGTCAGTGCCTGTGACTGCGCCCATGGCTGTCCCAGCTGTATCGGCCCGATCCTGGCCAGTGACGAGGTGCGTGGCTACTCGCCCAAACGGGTGGCGTTGCGGGTCTTGTCGCTGCTCGCTGATCATGAGTCTTAAGACCCGGCTGGCGAGCCTCCAGGCGCAGACAGGGGGCGGATGCGATTCACCCGTCCCTGCCAGCGCGGATCTGCGCCAGCGCCTGGCGCGGATCAGGACGCAACGCCTCTCCTCCCAGTCGACTGTGACCTGCGCCCCGATCTCGGAGGCGGAACTGGCCCGCCGGCTGAATGGGCGGCAGATTGCCGAGGGGGTGATTCACCTCCACAGACGGGTACCACTCACCGGTAGTCTGTCTAAGGTCCCGTTGGCCTGTTTGCGCGAACCTGCCCGTCTGCCGGGAGAGGACCAGAGTGATGGTCTGCGGCAGGTCTATATCGACACCGAGACCACCGGGCTGTCGGGTGGCAGCGGCACCCTCGCCTTCCTCGTTGGCATGGCCGTGGTGGAGGATGAGGCCGTTGTGCTCTCTCAGTTGCTGCTCACGCGTTTTTCCGGTGAGGCCGCACTGCTCTCGGCCTTCAGCATGGCTCTGTCGCCATTGGACCGGCTGGTCAGTTACAACGGTAAGAGCTACGACCTGCCCTTGTTGATGACACGGTTTCGTATGCAAGCACTGTCACCCCCCTTTGCGGCGCTATCCCACCTGGATCTCCTGCATCCCACGCGCCGTCTGTTTGCCAGGCGCTGGCCGGATTGCCGGTTGCTCACCCTGGAAGAGCGGCTGCTCGGCTTTCGGCGGGTGAACGATCTGCCCGGTGCCGAGGCGCCGGCCGCCTGGTTCGATTACCTGCGCCATGGCCGGGGAGACAAACTCATCCAGGTGGTAAAACACAACCGCCAGGACATCCTTTCGCTGGTTGCCGCCCATAGCGCTGTGGCACAGGCCATCAAGCAACCCGAGGCATTTGATGTGGACCTGGTTGGCCTCGCCCGCTGGCTGGCGGAAACCGATGAACCGCGCGCCCGTGAACTACTGTTGTCTGATGCAGACAGGCTCTGCAACGCAGGTAAACGGCTGCTGGGGCATCTCGCCAGGCGTGCTGGTGACTGGCCGTTGGCCGTTGGGCTCTGGGAAGGACTTGCCGCCAGCGGTTGTACGCACTCGATTGAGCGTCTCGCCAAGTATCACGAACATGTCAGCAAGGATCTGGCTATGGCGAAACACTACTGTGAGCAGTTACCCAGGAATGCAGTCCAAGGGCAGCGCCTGAAACGACTCAATGAAAAGTTGTGCAATCAAGCGATACAACAACAAACCATTAAAGCGCAGCACACCTGAGTAATTATAGGGCATGCTACAGGACTCCATCCTCTCCTTACTGTTACAGCACTTGGCTATCAATTTGCCATGCAGGCGACAATTGCCAACACAATTTATTGAGGTACGTGTTGATCAATACGGATATCATGCTCGCCGATGATCAGGCAAAGCACCTTCAAACCGGCCTGGTGGCTACCGGGTCCACACCTGCAGACTCTGTGGCCTGTCATCCGGCGTCGGCGACCCGATCCGCAGATGCGCGAAGAGCGGATCGAACTGCCGGATGGCGATTTTCTCGATATTGCCTGACTGGGCAACAACACCGGTCCCACGGTGCTGCTGCTGCATGGGCTTGAAGGGTCGATACAGTCCCACTATGCCACAACCCTGATGAATGCTCTGAACACACGAAGATTCAACCCGTTGTTCATGCATTTCCGGGGCTGCAGCGGGGAACCCAACCGTCTGCCACATAGCTATCACTTTGGGTGGTCCAGGATTGCCTGGAGCGGGCCTGGACGACACAGCATCTGTGGCGCGACCGGGGTGAAATCCGCCCCTGGATGTTCGCGATCCTGCATAATGCCTATGCCAATGCGGCCCGCAGCTATCACCGCTCGCCCCGGACCGTACCAATCGAAGGGTCACCCGAACAGGGGGTGAACGGCGGTCAGTAGTCGAACCTACGTCTGCGCGATCTGGGACGCACCCTGATCTCCAAAGTGGCTCATATCGTCTATGAAGAGCTGAACCAATAGATCTGTTTAGAAACAACAATCGTAAGGAGATGATGAAATGAACATAAAGAAGTTTCCCGCAACACTGTCGGCCCTTGCTGTCTGTGGATCGCTGCTGATCGGATCGACCGCCAACGCGGGCCAGCAAGCAGCACTGGATTTCCGGCATTCCACCATGACCATCTTCAAATGGTACCTGAAACCCATGGCCGGTATGGTCAAGGGAAAGATCCCGTTCGATGACGCACTCTTCAAAGAAAATGCCGAAGGGCTGGCAACGGCAGCCCGCCTGAATCTGCTGGCGGGTTTCCCGAAAGGGTCCGGTGAGTTTTCCAATGAAGAGAGCGAAGCCAAGGAGGCGATCTGGGAAGAGTGGTCCCAGTTCGCGGAGAAGTTTCAGCTGCTGCAGAAAGAGTCGGCAAAGCTGACCAAAATTGCGGCAGGTGGTGACAGGGGCGAAATGAAAAGACAGTTCGGCGCCACCGCCAAAACCTGCGGTGGCTGCCACAAGAAATTCCGCAACAAGAAGTAACCCCCTGGGGTCGGAGTCAAACCGAACGCCGATTGGCGATAGGCACGGACTGTGTGAGCAGTCTGACTCCGGCCCCTCATGCCTGACCCGTTCCTGTGATATCTCCGGCCTGCGCTACTCTAACGGCGGCATCACAGGCTCTGCCAGACCCTTTCGAGTCTTGCCCGTACCTCTTTTGCCAGCTCTGCAATGTCATCCCGCCCTACCAGGGTCAATACCGCCCCGATGTCCACGAAGGCCACGTTGATCGTGCCGTCGGCCTCCTCACGCGCCACCACATTGCAGGGCAGCAGAAGCCCGATATCGGGTTCGGCATCGATTGCTTGATTCGCCAACGGCGGCCTGCAGGCGCCCATTATCTTGTAGGGACGATTGTCGATCCCCAGTTTTTTCTTCAACGTGGTCTGCACGTCGATCTCCGTGAGAATGCCGAATCCCTCTTCTTTCAGGGAAGCGGACAGGATGGGGAGTTGTGCAAGGGGATGCATGGCCACAACCCCGCTTCCAGACCGGCTCCATGGGAAATCCCCGCAGGCCGTTTCCATTCAGCGCAGAGGCGTGGCCATAGAGTGCGGGGCCTGCCCGCAGGCGAATTCGTCCCGATACATGGTGAACGATCTTCAGGCGCCTCCGCAGATCCAGCAGCGTCTCGATATCATAGAACTCATCGACCCCGTCTCCGGTGCACCCGATGACGCCGCTCTGAATATTGCCTCATCGTAGAAATATCACTCATCCCAAATCATTCCCCCGTCGTTCATATCGTTTCCCTTCAAGTGCAGGGACCATACGATCAATTGCACAATCTCGGACGAAGTCGATCAGGTCACGGGCAAAGCGCCAGTCTGCTGCAACGCCATCACCCACTTTTGCCAGATAGATCTCCAGTCCCACATAGACAAAGCTTTGATCGTTCCACATCTGCTCGGGTATCGACGTACGGGCGCCCACATCAACTTTCTTCACCTCTTTCACCAGATCACCATTCTCTGAATCCGTCAGGATCTTGACCAACCGCAGCTGCCCACCCATGGCCAACTGCCCCGTGCAACCTGAGATGCACTGCAGTATCTGCTCATCCCGGCAATAGAGGTCCGCGCAACGCCCGGTGTCATTCAGCCCGCAATGCAGATCAATCAACAGTCGGTAGTGGCCCGTGACCTGCTGCCGCAGTTGCAGGTATATCTCCCGGTGCCGGGTGTTGTAGTAAAACAGTCCGCCGCTGCCGGTCCGGGCATGGGATATACCCTCGGGTATACGCATCACATGGACATGGTTGCGATCTATCAGCGCTGCCACCCGGTCGCCGAAATCGAGTTCTTCCCGGTGGATACCGGTCACCAGTAACGTTTCCAGCATCAGGGCTGTTCGGCCTTCAGCCCTTCCACTCGTAGATCTCGGTGGTGGCGGGATCACATTTGCAACAGCCACCACCGCCTCTTTGGCGAGCACACCGGTAAAGATACCCACCGCTGCCGGCCAGTTCTTTCTGTCATTCCCATGGGCGAGAATGCCGGCGCAATGGTACGCCCGATCTCACTCAGCACTGACTTGTCGCTATCCTCATTACTGTAAGTGCCATCGGTACCGATGGCATTGAGCACGTTAAGCACCAGCACCATGGGCACGATGATCTTACCGGCCCGGAACATGAAACTCTTGGTCCGATCCCAGGTGCGCAACAGCACGCCCTTGATCGTTGGCACATGGTAGGGCGGCAGTTCCATGACAAACGGCATGGTCTGCCCCTGCAGCAGGGTGTTCTTCATGATCAAGCCAGTCAGTATGGCAACTGCAATGCCGATCAGATAGAGACCGAATACCACGTTCTGGCCACTGGTGGGGAAGAAGGCGGCCGCGAACAGGGCATAGACCGGCAACCGCGCGCCACAGGACATGAAGGGCGACATGACGATGGTCATGATGCGGTCCCTCTCCTGCTCCATGGTGCGGGTGGCCATGATGGCAGGCACATTGCAGCCGAAACCGACGATCAACGGCACGAAGGCCTTGCCCGGCAGGCCAATGGCGCGCATGGCCCGATCCATGACGAAGGCGGCACGTGCCATGTAGCCGGAATCCTCGAGTGCCGAGAGAAACAGATAGAGGAAGGCGATGATCGGTATAAAGGTCGCCACCACTTGAATGCCCCCTCCGATCCCGTTGGCCACCAGCACAGTCAACCACTCGGGCGAACCCAGAGAGGTCATCCACTGACCCAGACCATCCACCAGGATGGTGCCGGTGAAGATATCGAAGAAGTCGATGAAGGCGCCGCCGATGTTGATGGTGAACATGAACATCAGATACATCGCCAGCAGAAAGATGGGGATACCCACCACCCGGTTGAGCACGACACGATCGATCGTGTCCGAGGTGCTGCGCTTGACCTGGCTCTTCCTGTGAACGGTATCGCCAGTCACCTGGTTGACGAATCCATAGCGGGCATCGGCCAGGCTGATGTCGATATCATCGCCCAGTTTCATCTCGGTCTCCGTCTGTATCCCGGTCAGACGTTCTCTCAAACCCTCATCGATCATACTCAGGGCCAGGGAGTCACCATCCAGCAGGTGTACTGCCAGCCAACGGGGATCGGCCTTGTGCTCGCGTGCTCTGGCCTCGATCTGCGGCAGCAGCTGCTCGATTGACCGCTCTATGGCGGCAGCGTAGACGACATTCTGCTCCGGATAGGCTTTTCTCCAGCCGCGTCAAGGATCGCAGCCTTCAGTTCGGGAACCCCTTCCTCTGCTGCCGCATTGACAGGGATCACCGGGCAGCCCAGGCGTTATGAGGGCAGCTCCGAGAGCGATCTGAAGGAACTGCCGGAACGCCGCCTGCTTGCTACTCTGTCGGTTGGCATCATGAAAAACACCGCGCTCTCCCTTGAATGGGCGCACGACGATGATTATGACAAAGGTGATGGCGGCACCGACAATTCCGCTGACACCGTAACCGCCCAGCTTGCGATTAAGTTCTGATCATCTACCTTGAGGAAGTCACCCGTGATGAAGTTGACCCGCGCCCTGGTTGTTACGAGTGACCTCCCGGCAGTCAGATTCCGAATCGACCCCCGCCAGCCCCCGGGGCGACGATACCGTAGCCGGCGAAAGCGACCCCCGGCCACGATTTTCCATGCATGGTCGTTGAGGAGCAACGTTCATTCATTCGTTCGTTTCCTCAAGGATATTTCGGATAAAGCTCTCGACCTGCCGGGCCGTTTGTATGGCGGATTGCGCCCGCTTTTTCGTTACTGCATCCCTTGGGGCAAGATCGTTCATCGGATAGCGGGATAATTGGTTTGTTTCCGTTAACATTAACAGGTCATCCTGTGATGGCAGGCTCTCAACAGCAATTCCCGCCTCTTCAACCTGCTTTGCCAGGACCGCCAGTTGATGGGTGAAATCAAACCGGATTCCCATGAGTCCATCGCCTGTTCAAGATCGCTCTCCGCCTGACGAATCCAGAGCAGATAACCATTACCCGAACTCATAGATCATCTCTTTCTCTCGATCGATATCTTTCCAGAACAGGGTATGCTCTTTCTGTTGCGCATATTGCGATGGATGAACAACCAATGTATCGCCAGGCAGTCTCGCCGCACAGGCCCGTCCTGCGGCCTCGTCTTCTGTCACGATCAAGACATCGACATCAGAGAACGCGGAAAATTTACCCGTCGCATAGGATCCGAAAAGATAGACCTTTGCACTTTTACCTTGCAGTATTTCA
>JAUXBK010000113.1 GCA_030619405.1 Sedimenticola sp.
CCATCCATGGCGGTCGTAGCGAGCGGACGTGAGGCCGAGTCAGATTTTTCGGTCGAACGAGGCGAATATTGGCCATATTTAACGAGTTCGAGCGGAAAATCTGGCCGACCTCACGTTCGCGCAGTAGGTCATCCATTCTCGGACAGCCTCCTAGAGGGCGCGGTTCCCGATGCGGGTGGCAGCGAAGCATTGTTTCGGTGCAATCTTTCTGTCCCCGCCGTCCAGGTGCACCACAATCGATCATTCGACTGCTGAAGCGTAGGCTGGGCTGAGCTCCGCAAGCCCGACGGGTCGCGGCATCCGGCGGCTCCAAAGCGGGAGTTTCCCCGGACAGAAACCCTTTGCCGATCCCCTCACCCTGAGGGAATCGTGGTGCATTGCGACGCAGGAGCGCCGCAGAACGGGTTCCCACGCAGAGCGTGGGAACCCGAAGAACGGATCGCAGCATCCGAAATCACCGAAACAGGATTTTCCACGGCGGGGGGTGCCGGGCTTCGCAGGGCTCGGTTCAACCTACGGGGAAGTGCGCAGACAGGAGGCATTTAAAATTCTGGCACGCTCATTGCTGGAAACTTCGATATCGCAAATCAACGGCCCCCTGGCCCCAGCATGCAAGAGGTAGAGCATGAAAGAACGCCTGGTACTCATCGGCAACGGCATGGCCGGCATTCGCACCCTGGAAGAACTGTTTAAACTGGATCCGGATAAGTACGACATCACGGTCTTCGGTGCTGAGCCCCACCCCAACTACAACCGTATCCTGCTGTCGCCGGTGCTGGCGGGCGAGAAGGCGTTCGATGAGATCGTGCTCAACAGCCGGGAGTGGTACGAGGAGAACGGCATCACCTTGCGTACCGGCTCACCAGTGATGCGGATCGACCGGGTCGGGCGGCGGGTGATCACCGCGGACGGGGGCGAGGCGGGCTACGACCGGCTGCTGATCGCCACCGGCTCCACCCCCTTCATCATCCCGGTCCCCGGCGCGGAGCTGGAGGGGGTGATCGGCTTCCGGGACATCAAGGACGTGGAGCTGATGCTGGCGGCGGCTCGCCAGTACCGGCGGGCGCTGGTGATCGGCGGCGGCCTGCTCGGGCTGGAGGCGGCCAACGGGTTGATCAAGCAGGGCATGGACGTCACCGTGGTACACCTGATGGAGAGCCTGATGGAGCGGCAGCTGGACCAGACCGCCTCGGCCCTGCTCAAGTCCTCCCTGGAGGCGGATGGCATGAAGTTCCGGATGGAGGCGCAGACCGCCGCCATCCTGGGGGAGGGGCGGGTCAACGGCGTGCGCTTTGCGGACGGCAGCGAACTGGATGCCGATCTGGTGGTGATGGCAGTGGGCATCCGCCCCAGTATCACCCTGGCCCGGGAGGCGGGTATCTACTGCGAGCGCGGCATCGTGGTCAACGACACCATGCAGAGCTTCGACCCCAGGGTCTATGCGGTGGGCGAGTGTGTGCAGCACCGGGGCCAGTGCTACGGCCTGGTGGCGCCCCTGTTCGAGCAGGCCAAGGTGTGTGCCAACCACCTGGCGGAGCTGGGTTATGGCCGCTACACCGGCTCTGTCACCTCCACCAAGCTGAAGGTGACCGGCATCGATCTCTTCTCCGCCGGCAACTTCATGGGGGACGACTCCACCGAGGAGATCCTGTTTCAGGACCCGGCTGGTGGAGTCTACAAAAAGCTGGTTCTGAAGGATAACCGAATCGCCGGCGCGGTACTCTACGGCGAGACCATCGACGGGGCCTGGTACTTCCAGCTGATGCGCTCCGGCACCGACGTGTCGGAGATCCGGGACAAGCTGCTGTTCGGTCAGCACCACCTGGGTGACTCGGGCCACGGTGGCCAGAACCAGGCTTCCGGCATGAGCGACGAGGCCCAGGTGTGCGACTGCAACGGCGTCTGCAAGGGTGACATCGTCAAGGCGATCACCGGTAAGGGGCTGTTCACGGTGGACGATGTCAAGGCCCACACCAAGGCCGGCGCCTCCTGCGGCTCCTGCATCGGGCTGGTGGAGCAGATCCTGGGGAGCACCCTCGGCAGCGACTACTCGGTACCGGAGGCAAAGCCGCTCTGCAAGTGCACCGACTTCACCCACGACCAGGTGAAGCAGGCCATCCGGGAGCAGGCGCTCACCAGCGTGCGGGCGGTATTCGACAAGATAGAGTGGCGCACCCCGGACGGCTGCCATGTCTGCAGGCCCGCCATCAACTACTACCTGCTGGCCGCCTGGCCGGAACAGGCGGAGGATGATCCTCAGTCCCGCTTCATCAACGAGCGGGTGCACGGCAACATCCAGAAGGATGGCAGCTTTTCGGTGATCCCCCGCATCTGGGGCGGCCGCACCACCCCGGACGAGCTGCGAGCGATCGCCGACGCGGCGGAAAAGTTCGATGTGGGGGAGGTCCATTTCACCGGCGGCCAGCGCATCAACATGCTGGGGGTGAAGAAGCAGGACCTGCCGGCGATCTGGGCCTTCCTGGCAGAGCGAGGGATGGTCTCCGGCCACGCCTACGGCAAGGCGCTGCGCACGGTGAAGAGCTGTGTCGGCTCGGAGTGGTGTCGCTTCGGCACCCAGGACTCCACCGGCCTGGGGATCCGGCTGGAGGAGCTCACCTGGGGCTCCTGGATGCCCCACAAGTTCAAGATGGCGGTCTCCGGCTGCCCCCGCAACTGCGCCGAGGCGACGATCAAGGATTTCGGTGTGGTCTGCATCGACTCCGGCTATGAACTGCACATCGGTGGCAACGGCGGGGTCAAGGTGCGGGCCACCGACGTTCTCTGCCGGGTGACCAGCGAGGAGGAGGTGCTGGAGTACGCCGCCGCCTTCACCCAGCTCTACCGGGAGGACGCCAACTATCTGGAGCGCACCGCGCCCTGGCTGGAGCGGGTGGGGCTGAACTTCATCAAGGAGCGGCTGGTGGATGACCCGGAACGGCGCAGGGCGCTCTACGACCGTTTCCTGGTCTCCCAGCAGCGCTCCCAGGAGGATCCCTGGGCGGCCCGGGGCAAGGGCGAGCAGGCCCACGAATTCAAACCGTTGAAGCAGATTGGAGTCTGATCATGTCCGAAGTATCGAAAGATAACTGGGTGCAAGTGGGCCGGCTGGAGGATATCCCCCGGCTGGGGTCGCGGGTGGTGGAGAGCGCGGCGGGTGAACTGGCCCTGTTCCGCACCTCCGACGACCAGCTGTTCGCCCTGCTCAACCGCTGCCCTCACAAGCGCGGCCCGCTGGCGGACGGAATCGTCCATGGCCACCGGGTCACCTGCCCGCTGCACAACTGGGTGCTGGAGCTGGAGAACGGGGAAGTGGTGGCGCCGGATGTGGGCTGTGCCCCAAGTTACCCTGTTCGTCTGGACGGAGATGTAGTATATCTGTCACTCGAACCGGCAGCAGGGTGCAGCGAGAAGAGCGCTGCCTGAGTCGATGATGTCAGCTGCCGGGTGTCGGAAATAGAGAAAATCGGCCATATTGAGAGCCGGGATCATAAAACCGCTAGAGAGGAAGAAGTTCATGCTGGTCAAAGAAATCATGTCCGGTTCGCCCAAGACCGTCACCCCCGAGACCGGGTTGCTCGAGGTCGTTTCGTTGATGTGTCTCTACCGCTTCAGCGGCCTGCCGGTGATGGAAGGGGAGAAGATGGTCGGCTTCATCGCCGAGAAAGACGTGCTGCACAAACTGTTCCCCACCTTGGAAGACATGATGAGCGAAGGGCTGGGTTCCGTCGATTTCGACGAGATGATGGGCAAGTACAAGGGTGTGGTAAACCTGAAGGTAAAGGACCTGATGGCCCGGAGTGTCATCACCGTCACCCCGGACGAACACATCCTGAAGGCGGCCACCACCATGGTACGCTACAAGTTCCGCCGTATCCCGGTGGCCGATGCCGGCAGGCTGGTGGGCATGCTCAGCCTGGGAGACATCCACAAGGCGGTCTTTCAGGTCAATGTCGCTTCGGGGATGTGTAAGTAAAAGCAGGACCTAGGACCTAGGTACTAGGTCTGCCCTTTATTACCCACAAGTAGGGTGGATTAGCGGCGCATTGGCAAGGTCTTTGCCTTTCACACGCCGTCTGAGCGCCGCGTAATCCACCGGGCCGGCAGATGGTGGGTTACGGCGCGCCTACGGGCCCCAAATTACGGCAAAATGTGTGCTATGCGCGCCTAACCCACCCTACGATGTTATTCATCTGGTTCCCACGCTCTGCGTGGGAACCAGCGATGGGGCGCTCCGCGTCCCGTGTCGTCGACCCACCCGGCACCAAGGCCCGGGATGAAGTGTGTCCCGGGGCAGTCTGAGGGATTCACGCCCGGGCTGGCTGGAGTTCAACGCTGAACTCCGGCGCGTCCATCATGTGTTTCTTGACCGAGCAGAGCTCCATGGAGCGGGTGATACCGTTATGATATTTCTCTGGAAACCCGTGCGGGAGTGTCAGCTGGAAGGTCATTTTTCCGAACAGCTTTTTCTTTTCATCCCGTTCGCACACCAGATTCAGGGCCATCCCCTCGGTAGGGAGATTGCGTGACTGGCAGAAGCCCAGGGCGAAGATGCCGGCGCAACTGGCGATGGAGGCGAGGAACAGGTCGAAAGGCTCGGGTGCCGAGGCGTTACCCCCCCCCTTTACTGATTGGTCCGTCTCGATCAGAAACTTCCCGACGCGGGCGTCGACCCGCTTACCGCCTGGAAAAGTCACCTCTACGATTTCTGCTGACATGCTCTCTGTCCCCAACGTTATGACTTGGAAAGGTTGCTGCTGTTTCATGGCCGTTTGAACCGGTGGCTGAACCTGCTGAAATTTTAGCCTGTTTCCGGGGGTAGTATAAAGATACCCGGACTGCAACCGGCCAAAGATCGGCCTCTTTTTCGGGAAAGTGGATTCTCTCTTGCACAGATCAATAAAATAAACCATAGTTTATAGCTGATTGGCGTTGGTCCGTAGCAGATCCCCTCGGGCTCGCAGCGTCTATTATTTTGAAAACCCAGGTGGAGAGTGCGGTATGAAGAGATTGCTTGGCCTTGTGATGTTCTGTTTGCCCCTGGCCTCCCAGGCGGCTGCCTTTGAAGAGACCCTGCTGGTGCAGACCGGGAAGATGACAGAGGGTGATCTGGTCGTTCGTAATGTGACCGATCTCGGCAGCAGCAGAACCTGCCTGGTGTTCTATGTCAAGACCAGCGGAACCAGTCCGAAAACCTTCTGTTACCGGGCGGTCTCCGGCTTCGGGGCCAAGTTGACCCAGGTGGGCCATATCAAGACGGATGATCTGGTTATTCGCAAGATCGAGGATACCAAGAACAATATGAACTGCCTGGTGGCTTATGTCAGTACACCGGGGACCTCTCCGGCAGTGGACTGCTATCCATCCAAACATCGTTTCAAGGACCAGATGGTCGAGGCAGGGCACCTGCGGGAAGGGGATCTGGATGTGCGGCTCATCGCTGACCCGGGGAATTCAAAAAGCTGCATGGTGAGCTACGTTCATACCAAAGGCACCAACCCGGCGGTGGTCTGTTATGACTCGACTGCCGGGAGGAAGAGCGGCCTGCGCCAGGTAAGTCAGCTGAAGGAGGGCGATCTGGTGGTACGCAAGATCGTCGACACCGGGAGCCAGGAGGCCTGCCTCTTCAGCTATGTCAGCACAGCTGGCACCTCGAGCCACCTCTACTGCTACTTTGAAGGGAAAAAGGCCCCTGCGGCGGCGCCTAGGGCTAGGGTGGCGCCAAAAAGGTAGTACCTGGATCCTGCAAGTATTCGCACACATAGCACAACCTCTTGTTCCGTATAGCGATATGAAAAATCTCGGAAATCACAATAAGGATTCCACTCAATTTTTCATTCGCGCTACGAAACAATAGGTATGCACGACTACTTACAGGATCTAGGCAGTAGATTGCTGTTCTGGGCGCCATCGAGGCAGGATTACCGGGGATGGCTGACGCGGCTCTCTTGTTTTCTGTTTCTGGCGCTACTGTACAGTACTTACCCCAGCGCCGCATACCCGGCGGCAGAGGGGCCTCAGGGCCTGGGACTCACCCCGGAAGAGCAGGCATTTCTTGCCGCCCACCCGACTCTGAAGGCCCACAATGAGCGCAACTGGCCCCCCTTCAATTTCGCTGTAGCCGGCAGGCCCAGCGGCTTTTCCATCGATTACATGAATCTGCTGGCCTCCAAGCTGGGTATAGAGGTCGAGTATGTCACCGGGCCCACCTGGGATCAGTTCCTGCAGATGATCCGTGAAGGTGAGATCGATGTGATGCTCAACATCATGAAAACCCAGCAGCGGGACACCTTTCTGCTCTTCACCCGCCCCTTTCTGGAGATGAGCGCCGGGATCTATGTACATGAAGGGACATCCGGAATAGCCAGCCTCGAGGATCTGGAGGGAAAAACGGTCGCCCTCGCCAAGGGGTTCTATACCGAGGAGTTGCTTGGGCGCCATTACCCCGGTGTCAAGCTGAAACTGGTCGATGACATGCAGCAGGCGCTGGAAGTGGTGGCTTATGGTCAGGCCGACGCCACATTGGGGAAGATCAGTGTCATGAAGTACCTGATCGAGAAGAATTTCATCTCCAATGTGAAGCTGGCCGGTCAAGTCAAAGATCAGCGATTCAACAGTACCCTCCGTCTGGCGGTCAAAAAAAATAACCCGCTGTTGCGGGATATACTGCAGAAGGCCATGGCTCGCATCAGTGAGCAGGAGGTGATTGCCCTCCGGCGTAAGTGGAGCAACTTTACCGAGGCGGCCGCAGGAAACCGGGAGATGGTCCTCTCCCCCGGGGAAGAAAAATATCTCGCGGCGAAGGGCCCCGTCAGGATGTGCGTCGATCCCGACTGGATGCCGTTCGAGTCCATCGATGAGAATGGACGCTATATTGGCATGGCCGCTGACTATATGCAGGTGTTGCAACAGCGAAACGGACTCTCTTTCGAGCTGGTGCCGACCGTGAGCTGGGCCGAATCCATGGAATATGCGAGGTCCCGCATGTGTGACATTCTCACGCTTGCGGCGCCGACGCCGGAGCGCCGGAAATTCCTGGATTTTACCGCCCCCTATTTCAACATCTCCGTGGTGATCGTCACTCGCAGCGAAGAGATGTTCATCGAGCGATTGGAGCAGGTGCTGGACCGGCAGCTAGGCGCGGTGAAAGGGGTTGCGGTAATCGAGATACTGCGCTCCCGCTACCCGGGGATACGTCTGCAGGAGTTGGAGAGCGTCAGGGATGGGCTGGAAAAGGTTCGCAATGGGGAAATCTTTGGTTTCATCGATTCCGCCCCCTCGGCCGGCTACGCGATCCAGCAGCTGGGTTTTCCTGATGTCAAGATTGCGGGCAACCTGGGTATCACCTGGGACCTGAGCATTGCGGTGCGGAGTGATGAATCGGAACTGCTGTCGATCCTGGACAAGGCGTTGAATGCGATGGATCCCGGGTTGAAACATCAAATCGAGAACAAGTGGATCTCGGTCCGTTACGAGCGCCACTCCGATAACGGTCTGGTGTGGAAGATGGCCGGGGTGTTCGTGCTGGCGTTGGCACTTTTCCTCTATCGAAATCGTCAGCTGGCCCGTTTCAACCGGGAGATCAAACTGGCCAACGACAAGACTGCAGAGACCAACCGTCTGTTGCTGGAAAAGACTTTTGAGTTGGAGCGGCTCTCGACCACCGATCGACTGACCCAGATCTACAACCGGATGCGACTGGAGGAGGTGTTCCAGCAGGAGATCCTGCGGGCCGATCGTTATCAAAAGACCTTCTCCACCATCATGCTGGACCTGGATGGTTTCAAAGTGGTCAACGACAGCTATGGCCACCCGGCGGGGGACCGGGTCCTGATCGGGATAGCCAAGTCATTGCAATCGAACATCCGTGCCACCGATGTCCTGGGCCGATGGGGTGGAGAAGAGTTCCTTATCATCTGTCCCGAGACCGAGCTGGAGGGGGCCAGGCTGCTGGCGGAGCAGTTGTGCCGTGAAATCGAGGCGCTCGAGTTCCCCGGTATCGGGAAGGTGACCGCCAGCTTCGGGGTTGCCGAACATCACCCGGGTGAGCAGGAGAACGAACTGGTCAGCCGGGCCGACAATGCGCTCTACCGGGCGAAGCACAACGGCAAGAACCGGGTCGAGGTCGCTGAGGGATAAATAAGGCAACCGGAAGAAATTAATATGCCAGAATTGCGCCGGATATGGCTTCGTATTCAAGGCGTGCCAAGGGGCGCATACTCGTTGTATGTAACCCTTGGCACAACGCAGAAGACG